>NZ_JAIXHU010000077.1:0-2503 GCF_025671395.1 Paraclostridium sp. AKS73
TAATGTATTAATTGAAATTTGAGTTAGTTAAATTTATTTTTTATTTATATTTATTTAGGTGATTATTATTTATATAGCTTCTTGCTCGTCTTGTGGCTTATGAGTAATATTACCTAAATCTTTTTTTGCAAATTTTTGTATCTTTGATGTTAATCCTCTAGGTATTTCTGTAGATTCACTTCTTTCAGCTTTAAGTAATTCTTCTAGCATTTCAAAGCTTTTCCAAGGGTCTATATCTCCACAAGTAAAGAAATCTGCAGCTGCATATCCATACTCTGGCCATGTGTGTATAGTTAAATGAGATTCTGCTATTATTACAGCTCCTGACACTCCCCATGGATTAAAGTGGTGAAATACTGAATCTACTATAGTTGCTTTTGCATTTAAAGCTGAGTCATTCATATATTTTTCAATAAGCTTTGGATCTCTAAGCATTTCCTCATCACAATTATAGTACTCAACCAATATATGTCTTCCTAAAGTTTCAAACTTCATAGTCGTCACTCTCCTTATTAAGTTTTCAATTTATTTTTTTATAACTAATATATAATTTAAAGTTTTGTCTTTCATATCACTTAAATATGCATTATTGTCTTTTAATAACTTTATATAATCTATAATTTCCTTTGTAATTATTTCTCCAGGAGTTACTATCGGAATACCTGGTGGATAAGCCATTATAGATTCTCCAGAAATTCTTCCAATACATTCATCAATTAAAACCATTTCTTTATCTTTGTAAAAAGCATCTCTTGGTTTTAATTTTAATATTGGGTTTATCTGCTTTATATCTATATCATTCATCTCATCAGGCTTCTTGTATATTTTAGATATAACTTCTAATGCATTTATTAATTTATCTACATCTTCTTTTTCTGTACCTATAGATATTAATGCTAATATATTATATAAATCCCCTAATTCTGCTTGAACCGAAAACTCTTTATATAATAAATCGTAAACTTCAAGTCCTGTTAAATTTAATTTTTTAACATTTATGCAAAGTTTTGTCTCATCTATAAACTTTACTCCTTCATCATTTAAACATTCCGTAGATACAACTTTTATACCTTTTACTTTATTAAGCCTAGCTTTAGCGTATCTTGAAAGATTTAAAGCTTTCGATAGTTGCTCCTGCCCATTTGACACTAAGTTCGACCTAGCTCCATCAATGCTACTCATTAATAAATATGATGCAGATGTTGATTGAAGCATGTTTATACATTGAAGAACCTTACTAGACTCTATACTTTTGTTATTTAAAAGCAGTGCTGAAGCTTGCGTTAATGCTCCTCCTGTTTTGTGTATGCTAACCGCCGCCATATCTGCTCCTAACTTCATACTTGATGGTGGTAAATCATCATGAAACGGAAAGTGAGCTCCATGTGCCTCATCTACTAAAACCAATACATTTTTCTTATGACATATGTCTATAATTTCTCTTAAATCACTGCATGCTCCATAATAAGTTGGATTAAGTAAAAATAAAGCTTTTATCCCCTTATTTGTTTCAAGTGCATGCTTTACATCTTTAGCCCTTATATTAAGACTTATTCCTAATTCTTTATCAAACTCTGGTTGAATAAATACAGGTTCTCCTCCACTTAATATTAGTGCATTGATAACTGATTTATGTATATTTCTAGGAAGAAGCAATTTATCATTATCCTCTATGATGCTTAATATCATTGCATGTATAGCTCCTGTAGTTCCATTAGTTATAAAAAAAGCATCATCTGAACCATAAGCATCCGCTAAAAGTTTTTGAGCATTTTTTATGACTCCCTTGGGATTAGATACATTATCCATTAATGGAGATGAGTTTATATCCATTTTCATCAATTCTTCTCCATAATAATTATTTAATATGTCTACCCCTTGATGTCTTACATGACCAGGTACATCAAAACATGCTATATCTTTTTTTGAATATTCTTTTAGTGAGCTTAGTAGTGGTATTTGACTATGATTTAACTTATAACTTTTCTCATATTCTAACTCTAAGTTTTTACCTATAGCTTCCAAATCGTTCCTCCCTTCTTTATTTTAAATATTAATTTAATTTTTAAAAGATTATTATTTCTATTCATAAAATTTAGTTTTATTAAACTCACAATATTTATTATATAAAGTTTTGGTCTTTTGCAAGCACTTTTTTATTTTTATTTTCAATATAATTTTTTATACTTCTAGCTATTTCAATGTATATACATATTTTCATTTTTATGTTTATATTAATTTTTATTATGTTTAGTTAAAGTAAACTTTTGTTTATATTAATTTTTATTATGTTTAGTATAACTAACTCAAATTTATCGTTTTACCAATACTTTTATTTAATATTACTAATCAACAAAGTATATTACTGCTAAACTTTTTTAAAATAATAAATTTTCACTTTTTTTAACCAAATTGATTTTTATTTATAAAATAATTAATTTATTGCATAAAAAAAGCAAAAACATTTTTAAATTATTTTTTAGCTTTTCTATATTATTTTTTA
>NZ_JAIXHU010000078.1:0-2456 GCF_025671395.1 Paraclostridium sp. AKS73
AAATTATTTACATATTGAAACTTATTAATTTTATATATAATCTATTTTATGGAGGATTATATATGAAAATAATTAATAACATTTTAAAAACTTTAGTTTATTTAAGTAACACATTTTTTATAATTTCTTATATATTTTTATTTATTTGTTCAAGAGCTTTGAGTAATTTTGACTCATATCTATTTATTGCATTAGGAGAAATTATAGTAGTTTTAGGCTATATTTATTTGACCTATCTTTTTTATAAAAATATACATTTAAATAAGAAAAATGATCTTAAGATAATTGTAATATCAATTATAACTATTATTTTTGAAACTAGTATTTTGATTTATCCATACATGTGTGCATCTGGTATATTCCCAGAAATAAATTTCTTGTGGTATTGTTTACCAAAGGCATTAATGTTAATATCTATAAAATTTAATGAAAGGCCCTCTTAGTATTGGGGGACTTTAGTCCTGTACCGCCTTTAGTTTCTAACTAATATGAAATATACTATAATATAAGTAACTATATTGAATATGATTTTACATAAAGGGGCGTGAATTATTGAAAAACATTACAAAAATCACTTTAGCTATAGTTTTATTATTTATACTTACGCTAGGGTATAAAGTATCTAAATTTGACTTTAGCTCATTAGAGGATCAAGAACCTCCTATCATAGAAGAAAGTGACAGTTTTAGTAATGCTCAGAAAATACTAGAGGACTATGGGTATAATTTAAAAGATGTTCAAGAAAATGAAAAAATTCAAGATAATATGCCTGATTTAAAAACATACAGATATGAAAGAAAGAATGGAATTATATCTATATTAGCAAACGGAGATTATATTTACATGGTAAACTACTACGAAGAATAAAAATGGAAGGATTAATACTTTTTAAGTCATTAATCCTTCCATTTTTATTAGAAACTCATCTTTTTCTTTATCGTCTTTAAATACGCTAGTTGGTATCACCAAAAGTATTATACACTCTTCTCCAAATATGTAAATAGAATTATTATCTTCAACAACTTTATAAATTTGACTAAATAAAATTTCATTTCTATTATTTCCTTGCTCGCACAAAAAGCTATTATCATCTACTGTACAAGTTACTTCTTTAAATTCACCATATCTAGCTTTAACTTTCTTTTTTATTGATTTTAATAAGTGTTTTTCACTTCTAAATAATAGTATTAATATCAAAATCAAAACTAAAGTATTTAAACAAGTCTCTATAGATAAAGAAGTTAGATAAAGTACTCTAAATCCATATACAATTTGTATAATACCTACAATACACACTAACTTTGGAAGTATATGAAATAGAAAAAAAAGATTTTTCTGAGTCTAATCATAAGCTTGTATCCATTTACATACTCATCCATTGTGTTAATAAATTTAAACTCGATAATAAACACCTCCCCGTAGTATCTTTATTTTATTGCTTTAAAGTATTCGATAGATTGTATCTTATTATCATCATAATCATACAAAATCATTGGAAAAGGACTTTTCTTAGATACAGTCTTTTTATATTCTAAAAAAGCTATAAAAGTATCTTTATCTGTTTTATATTTAATAAGTTCATACTTCTCAAACTTAGTGTTATAAACTTCTTTTGCATTATCAGGTAAAATAGATTTAACTTTACTTATTGCTTCATATTTAGTAAATGATTTATCTAAATCATAGTATGAGTATCCTAATAAAATTTGTCCATATTTTTCATTATTTATAGGTTTTAAATCTAAGAAAGTATAAACTTTTTGAGCAAATGCATTTTCAAACTCAAAAAAGTAGTTTTCTTTTACATTCTTCCTTGCGAGCCTGTATGTTAAAACATTTTTATTTAGTACCTTATATCTTCTGTCAATTATTTTATTATCTATAGAAGGTGTATCTGTCTGAGATTCTGATTTACTATTAAATAATTTAGATTTAAATGGTATATCATTTTCTATGCTTTTAGAAAGGTCAAGATTTAATTGAATTCCTACAATAGATATTACTAATACTATTGATAACGCCATGAAAATACTTAATATCTCTTTATATTTTTTAAAAACCAAGTTTTACACCTCCCCCCATACTAAATGATTAAAAACTTAGCTAATTGTATCTTGTACTATAAGACATATAATAAAATGTCTATGATTTTACTTTTTCTTCTTTTATTAAATTAGTAATTTTTACCTTTTGATTCTGAATCTATAGTATCATTCATTCAAATACGAATCCAGTAATTTATTTAAAGTCATAATATTGAAAAAAGTATTCTCGCCTACTAGTAGATCTCTAAATTGTAGCATCAATTTCATTTTCTTTATTTGATATAGATTTATCATAAGAAAAGATAATAAATTCTTATTTAAAATTGGAATCAGCTACTAGAGTCCATATAAAGAATTTCTATGATTTTAAAAGTTAATAAAAAATAAAATAAAAATTCTTAATTATTATAT
>NZ_JAIXHU010000079.1:0-2083 GCF_025671395.1 Paraclostridium sp. AKS73
TATATAATTAACCTACTGTTTAATTTTCAAAGTTCATTTTTGTTTTGCCCTTTTCTTAAGGACAAGTAATACTATACCACCTTAATTTAACATCGTCAACACTTTTTTAAAATTTAATTTTATTTTTTATGTTTATTAAGTTTTATGTTGAAATTTACACATAATTTATGTGTTTTTAAAATTATGTTATTTTATATGTAAAAACATAATAGCATAATTAAAGTAGTCATTTAAAATCATAGACCACTTTAATTGTTAAATTTATAAATTAATCAACTTGACTTAATAATCTTTTAGTTATATCTCTTAATTTCATTTCTCCAACTTCTTCATGAGTTATTGCTACAACTGCTTTTATTCTATCTTCGGAGTTATCCCACTTGTAAGATCTTGCATTAAGAATAGCTCCTTCTGGCATTAATTCCTCTAAATCCACACCAATTTCATCTGTTAAAGTCATATATTCATCAAACAAATCTTCTGTTTCCATTTCGCTTAATTCATATTCTTCTTTTATTATTTCATTTAATTCTTCAATATCTACACTAATTTGAAATGCAATAGTATCTTCTCTTTTAGATCCTTTGCTTAAATCTTTATCAACTCTAAATGGACTTTCATTCTCTATTAATGATTTAATTTCTTCACTATCTACAATTTCATTACCGAACAATATGTACATATATAATTCTCCTCATTCTGTATTAATTATTTAGCCAACGATTCAATTAAACAGTCTTCCAAAGAATTTTTAATTCCTTTTTCTTTTGCAACCCTTATTAGGTATGAATATTTTGATTTTTTAGCCTCTAAATCGTATATAGCTACATCAACTAATTCTGGATCGCTTACAAATTGAAAAAATTCTCAGCATGTTTAATTTCTAATTGTGCTGCTTTTATTTCTTTTATAATTTTTTTATTCTCTATATCATATTTTAAAGTTCTTTTTCTAGGCATAAAAATCCCTCCAATAAATTTATTATATACCTAGAATCTTGCCAAAAATAACTTTATATATACCTGCTCTATATCTTTTTAATGTATATATTACATCTTTAATCTTATTTTGACAATAGATAAAGCTTTGTTAAAATTGACAATAAAAAAACATCTAATTTATTTAAATTAGATGTTTTGCACTGGTGGGATTAACAGGGCTCGAACCTGTGACCCCCTGCTTGTAAGGCAGGTGCTCTCCCAGCTGAGCTATAATCCCGGATATTTGTTTATGGTGCGCCCAAAGGGACTCGAACCCCTAACCTTCTGATTCGTAGTCAGACACTCTATCCAGTTGAGCTATAGGCGCATTATATTGGAGGCGACACCCAGATTCGAACTGGGGATCAAGGAGTTGCAGTCCACTGCCTTACCACTTGGCTATGTCGCCATTTTTCAATATATAAAAAAATGGTGATCCATCCGCGACTCGAACGCGGGACACCCTGATTAAAAGTCAGGTGCTCTACCGACTGAGCTAATGGATCAACTTTTATGGGGTGGATAATGAGAGTCGAACTCACGACCTCCAGAGCCACAATCTGGCGCTCTAACCAACTGAGCTATACCCACCATATATTGGTCGAGGTGGAGGGACTCGAACCCCCGGCCCCATGGTCCCAAACCACGTGCGCTACCAAACTGCGCTACACCTCGATATCTAATAAATAATATTTCAAACAAAAAATGGTGGACCTTCAGGGACTCGAACCCCGGACCTACCGGTTATGAGCCGGGCGCTCTAACCAACTGAGCTAAAGGTCCACATTTGTTTTTATATTGGTAGCGGTAACAGGAGTCGAACCTGTGACCTTTCGGGTATGAACCGAACGCTCTAGCCAACTAAGCTATACCGCCATATATTTGGTGCCCAGAGGCGGAATCGAACCACCGACACGGGGATTTTCAGTCCCCTGCTCTACCGACTGAGCTATCTGGGCATTTGGCGGAGAGGGTGGGATTCGAACCCACGGTCCCTTTCGGAATCACTGGTTTTCAAGACCAGCTCCTTAAACCACTCGGACACCTCTCCATTGGTGATCCATCCGCGACTCGAACGCGGGACACCCTGATTAAAAGTCAGG
>NZ_JAIXHU010000007.1:0-105497 GCF_025671395.1 Paraclostridium sp. AKS73
ATTATTTCAAATTATTTTAAAATTTCCACTAATGAAAACATATTCCCTTTATAAGTAAATTTTTGTTATACTATACTCTATGGATAATGTCAAATATTTTTGTGAGGTGTTTTATGAAGAAAAACGTTTTTAAAGTTTTTTTATTTCAGTCTTTAGGACTGTTAGTTGGATCTATTTTTATGAGTGTGGGAATAAATATGTTTTTTAAACCCTATACAATTGCACCCGGAGGACTTAGCGGTCTTTCATTAGTATTAGGAAAACTTACAGGCCTTCCTATTCCTGTTGTAATGCTTGCTATAGGTATTCCTTTAGTAATATTTTCAATTAAGATATTAGGAATTAAAGATTCTATAAAAACACTTATTGGAATGACTGTATTTTCTATAATATTAGGTATTACATCATCTTTATCCAACTTTGACATAACAAAAGATGTCCTATTATGTTCTATATCAGGTGCCCTATGTCTTGGTGTCGGCCTTGGTATAGTCCTTAAAATGGATGCTTCTACAGGAGGAACAGATCTTATTGCACTTATGCTAAATAGAGCTTTTCCAAATATTCCTCTTGCAAAGTTTATGATTATATTAGATGGTATGGTTGTTATATCTGCTGGTTTTGCTAGTAAAAATTTAGAAACAGCTCTTTACTCAGGGGTAGCACTTTACATCGTAGTTAAAATAGTTGATGCTATTGTTTCTGGTCTTAACTACTCAAAAGCATTCATGATTATATCTAATCAGTCTGATATTTTAAGAGATGGAATAACTAAAGAACTTGATAGAGGTGTAACTTTCCTTCAAGGTAAAGGAGGCTATACTAATGAAGATAAAAATGTTTTATTAGTAGTTGTTTCTAAAAAACAAGAAGTTCATCTAAAAAAAGTAATAAAAAATATAGACCCATCAGCATTCATAATCGTTAGTGATGTTCATGAAGTATTAGGTGAAGGATTTAAATCAATAGCATAGTAACATTCTCCTCTTAAAATCATAATTTACTTATATATGATTTTAGGAGGATTTTTTATGTCTAATGCTAATTATGGAGACTTAATATGTTCAGATCATGGATTGTATAAGCATTTTGGCATATATATAAATGATGATTGCGTTATACATTATGATGGAAAAATCGATGACAAGTTTTTACGTAAAATGTGTATTAGAAAAACTACTATGGATAGATTTTTAGCCGGTAATGAAAGCTTTAAGGTTTGTAAGTTTAAAAATAATTTTACAGAACCTTTTGAAGTTGTAAAAAGAGCTAATTCACGTATTGGAGAACAAAATTTCAATATAATTTTTAATAACTGTGAGCATTTTGGTCATTGGTGCCAAACCGGAGTTAGCAAATCTAACCAAGTTGATTTTATAGTTTTAATTATAATTTTCATTATCTTATTAAATTACTCTTTATATCTATAAAGAGTTTTTTTATTAATAAATTTACTTATTTTTACTTTATTTATATAAATTGCAATTTATATTGCAGATAAAATAAACAGATATACAATATAATTAAAATAACTTTTTAAACTTAATTTTTTCAATATCACTTCAAATTTAATCTTAAAAATAACTTCTTAGATTGTCACCACTTAAACTTATTGTCGTTATCACAGAATTTTTCTTTTTATTTTATCTTTATAACTACGCACTGAAAAAATTCTTTGATATATATTAAGCATATTTAATTCAAAATAGTATGCAAAATAAAAATACCAAGGGGGTTGTGTTGTATTGGAGTTATTAACAAAAATTGTAGAATCTGTAAATGGTGTTTTGTGGGATAAGAATATTTTGCTATTCTTGCTTGTAGGAACAGGTGTATGGTACACATTCCAATTAAAATTCATTCAAATTAGAGGTTTTGGAGAAGGTTTTAGAAGAACTTTTGGTGGATTATTTAAAAAAGGTGAAAAAGCTGATAAAGATGGAATGTCTCAATTTCAATCATTAGCAACTGCAATAGCTGCTCAAGTAGGTACTGGTAACTTAGCAGGTGCCGCTACTGCAATAGCTGTTGGAGGTCCTGGTGCAATATTTTGGATGTGGGTTAGTGCATTTTTCGGTATGGCAACAATTTACGCTGAAGCAACAATGGCTCAAAAATATAAAAAAATAGGTGAAGACGGCACAGTAACAGGTGGACCAGTTTACTACATAGAAGCAGCATTCAAAGGCAAATTCGGTAAAGTCCTGGCTAGTTTTTTTGCTATATTTATTATATTAGCCTTAGGCTTTATGGGAAATGCAGTTCAATCTAATTCTATAGCAGATGCTTTTAAGACAGCATTTGGGATAAATCCGCTTATTATAGGTATTGTACTAGCTTTAATATCAATAGCAGTATTCTCTGGTGGAATAAGTAGAATAGCAAAGGTTACAGAAACAATAGTTCCAATTATGGCATTATTTTATATTATAGGAGCTTTAATTGTCATATTAGTTAATTTCAAAAATATTCCTTTAGCATTTGAAGAGATATTTGTAGGAGCTTTTGCACCTCAATCAATAGCAGGTGGTGTTATAGGAGCTACTATTCAAAAAGCTATGAGTAAAGGTGTAGCACGTGGATTATTCTCTAACGAAGCTGGTATGGGATCTACTCCTCATGCTCATGCAGTTGCAAAAGTTGACTATCCTTCAGAACAAGGATTTGTTGCTATGATGGGAGTATTTATAGATACTTTTGTTATATTAAACCTAACCGCTTTAGTTATAATTACAACACGCTCTGTTACTCCAGATGCTTCTCTTATAGGAACTGCTCTTACTCAAGCAGGATTTTCATCAGTGTTTGGTAAGTTTGGAGATATATTTATAGCTATTTGTATGTTCTTCTTCGCATTCTCTACTATAATCGGATGGTACTTCTTCGGAGAAGCTAATATCAAATATCTATTTGGTACAAAAGCAGTTAAAATTTATGGATTACTTGTAGCTGTTTGTGTATTACTTGGTACATTAGGTGAAGTATCAATAGTGTGGACAATGTCTGATATGTTCAATGGATTAATGGTTATTCCTAACTTAATTGGTTTATTAGCTCTTACTGGAGTTGTTAAGTCTGTTCATAGCGATTATATCCGTATAAATGGTGGAATTAGTAGTAAAAATAAAAAGAAAAAACCTACCGCATAGGTTTATATAATAAAAAGCACTCTATTTAAAGAGTGCTTTTTTTAATTCATTAACAAATATATACAAACTACCATAATATATAAGGACAACATATACGGGAGGTATATTATGAAATATTTTATTAGAGTAGAAAAAAATGTAAGGTTATTTGTTAATGGGTCATTCTATGGGTGGTTCAATATGCTCACGATACATGGCTAAATTTAATGGTTACGGAGTATCTAAACTCTGCTTGCTTAGTGCTGCCGTTCCTAGATGGACCAAATCTATTAGTTGGCCATATGGATATACTATAGATCAAGTAAACAGTATTATAGATAATTTTAAAAATGATAGCCCTCAGGCAATAAGAACTACATCTGAATCATTTTTCTATAAATTTACTAATCAAGGAATATTAGACTGGTTTTTTGACATGTGTTTAGAAGCTGCTGGGTGGTCTAGTATAAATTCACTATATGCACTTAGAGATGAAGAACTATTTAATGATTTATCTAAGATAAAAGTACCTACTCTAATATTTCATGGTGTACATGACACCGTGTGTCCATATTCTTTTGCTGAATATATGAGGGATACAATAGAAAATGCTACTCTAGTTTCTTTGGCTGATGGAGGTCATGGAGCTTTTTATGAATGCAAAGATGATATAAATAAATCTCTTGAAGCTTTTTTAAATATTGATTAATTTTAAATATAGACTGACTAATATTCCAATAAGAATAATTTACACTCACATGGAAATCATAATCATATACTAAATTTTAAAAGGAGAATAAGATTATGGTTTTTCCAACTTCATTTCCAAAGCAACATCAAGATTGCCAACCTGGGTTTGAGTATAAAATGGCACCAAGTCCTATATATGACAGTCCCTTATATAATAAACCAAACGATAGGTTAAAAGATAAAGTAGCTATTATTAGTGGTGGAGATAGCGGAATAGGAAGAGCTGTTTCTATTGCTTTTGCAAAATCAGGATGTGACATAAGTATAATATACTATAACGAAGATGATGATGCTATGTTCACAAAGAAAAAGGTTGAAGATGAGGGTCGAAAATGCCTTTTAATTAAAGGTGACATACAAGAAAGCAAGTTTTGTAAAGAAGCTGTAGATGCTACTTTAAAAGAATATAAAAAAATAAATATATTAATAAATAATTCAGCAGTACAATACACACAACAAAACTTAACTGACATAGATGATGAGCAATTTGATAAAACTTTTAAAACTAATGTCTATGGAGCATTTTATCTAACAAAAGCTGTACTGCCTCATTTACAATGTGGTGATAGTGTAATAAATACAACATCTGTAGTTGCATATCATGGACATGAAACACTATTAGACTACTCTATGACTAAAGGAGCATTAACAACATTCACTAGATCTTTATCTATGCAACTAGCAACAAAAGGAATACGAGTTAATGCAGTAGCTCCAGGACCTATATGGACTCCATTGATACCTTCAAGTTTTTCTGAACAAGAGGTTGCAAAATTCGGTAGTAATAACCCAATGAAAAGAGCTGGTCAACCACTAGAGTGTTCTGGTGCTTATGTATTTTTAGCCAGTGAAGACGCATCTTTTATAACTGGTCAAACTATACATGTAAACGGTGGAGAAATAGTAAATGGATAGTTGTAATAATTTTTAAATATAAAAAACACTCAATCTATAAATTATAGATTGAGTGTTTTTATTAATTTAAAATTAAATTATTTTTGCATCTCCGTACATTGCTTTTGTATTTCTTTATTATCTAAAAATTCATCAAGAATAGTTTTTCTATCTATTATTCTATTTGCAAGAGTTTATGTCATCTCTTGTTGATGATAGTTAAATATTAATACTCTGAGCATTTTCATACCTTTTTGTATATTAATCCATATATACTACTATATTTCCAATAAAAAATAAGTGCTATAGTCAGGTTATTATAGCACTTATTTTTTAGAATAAATTCTATATTTTATTTTAAATCTATTTATAGATATAATTCACATTGTATTAAAACGTTAAACGCATATCATACCATACTGCATCACCATGTGTTGATTCAGATATACCTTCATTTTTAAATCCAAATTTTTCATAATAATGAAGTAATTTATCTTTACATGTAAGCACTAATCCTTTACGACCTTGATTTTTAGCATCTGAAATAACCTTACTAATTATTTTTTCTGCACAACCTTGTCTACGATACTCTGGTATAGTATTTACACCAAAAATCATTTGCCACTGACCATTTTCATTGTGTAGGCTAGCATCCTCAAACATCTCATCTCGTAGAATTGATTCATCTGTAACCATACCATTTACAAATCCAATAACTTTATTATTATCTTCTAAAAGCCAAAAATGACTAGGATATACACTTAATCTTTTTCTGAAATCATTTTCTGAAGCTGCTTCTGCTTCAGGAAAGCATCTTGATTCAACCTCAGTGATTACTTGTAAATCTTCTATAGTTGCATTTCTTATATTCACTATTGTTGCCCCCTTTTATTTTTTATACCTAATTCTAAATTTTTATTTATAATCTAAACAATAATTTAGAATTAGTTTAACAACTAAATAATAATTCGTCAATGCATATTTTATTTAATCAATAATTCAGTATATTGATTCATAATTTTATAAAACTTATATAATGTACAATTAAATTACTTCTTTGCATCTCCGTACATTTCTTTTAATTGCTTTTGTATTTCTTTATTATCTAAATACTCATCAAGAGTAGTTTTTCTACACATTATTCCCTTAGAAGTTATAAATTCTAAGTGTAATATGCAAGAAATAAAGACCAGCAAAATTTGCTGGTCTTGTTTCACAGTACATAAATAATATAGATTAGACAAATCTTAATTATTTAATTACTATATAACCTTATGAGTATTTAATCGCTCCTAGTTACATGCTAAGAAGCTTTTCCTCTATATATTCCTTAAATGGTTTTCCTGCTATTGTTACTGGCCCTTCCCCAAATAAATCTACTGTAATATTAAAGAAATTGATTATTAATTTATTTTCATCAATATAATATTCATCCATATGTCCTGGAATAAATATTACCTCATATTCTTCCTTACTTAATTTATCTTCCATATCATCTAAGTTAAGCTGCTTTACTGGTGCTATCATCATATTTGTAAATTCCAAATCTTCAAGCATCCACATATGTTTGTTCCAGTATCTACTTTCCTTTTTTGTTGGTTTATTCAGAAGCTCTCTGTTTGAAATTGCAGAAAGTACCTTTCTTACAGATTCCTTTGTAAATTCTTCATCATATAGATATTTCATATCCGGTTGGTCCGATAGTCCTATAAAAAATGAATCTGCTATCTTTTCCTTTTGATGTACTGAATCCCAAATATAAAGCATCATTCTAAAATTTCACTTTTAATTACAATTTTAGCCAAGTTAAATCCCCCTTTTTCTTTAAATATATTTTTATCTGCGAACTACTCTCCACTTAAATTAACCTTCAGTTTCTATTCCCAGTAGCCCCCCTAATTGGCTTGTGAATATAAACAACTCTGGTTGAATATTTTACAGTTTTGAAAGTTCTACCATATTACCAGTATATCACAGAATCAAGAATATTACCTCTTTCTATAATTTCTTAACCCATATTATACCATAATTTTACATTAATTCTAAAAAAATACCTCCTATATTTGAAAAAGTAGAACATAGACGTTCTTCATATTATCGAATATAAAAGGTATTCCAAAATCTATATTATTAAGTTTTAATACTATCTAATAAGCATTAAGCGCCTTTAAATAATCATCAGCAATTATTTCTTTGCATCTCCGTACATTTCTTTTAATTGCTTTTGTATTTCTTTATTATCTAAATACTCATCAAGAGTAGTTTTTCTATCCATTATTCCGTTAGGAGTTATCTCTATTATTCTATTTGCAAGAGTTTGTATCATCTCTTGGTCATGAGAGTTAAATACTAATACTCCTGAGAACTTCTCTAAACCTTTATTTACAGAAGTTATACTCTCTAAGTCTAAGTGGTTAGTTGGATCATCTAATACTAAAACGTTAGCGTTTGATACCATTAACTTATATAGTACTCAACTTTAAATATTATATATTTAATATTCTATCTAACTTAAGCCTTTATGTTAGCCTAACTTATTATTATACATTTTCATTTTAATTTGTAACATTAAGTATTGTATTCACTTAATAATGCATCTATTGAACATATAAGTTCTTCACCTTTTTCTGTAATAGTATTCATATATTCTACAGTTATACATCCAAAGGATTTAAAAATATCAATTAAATTATAAAATCCTAGCAATTCATTTTTAAAATCTATATTATCCATATAACCTAACATATGTCTATACTGTTTCCAATAATCTTCTTTTAATAAATCCTTCATATTTTCTTTTTCCAAATCTAAACTTTCTTCTGTTTCATCCAAAGTTTTTTTCATAATATCTAATTTAGTTAAATTATCATATATCTCACTTTTTAAAGTTACAAGTACCATCTTTTCTTTTTTTGTTTCTTGTAAATCTATAATTTCTTTTTGATACTTCAGTTGTTTCTTTAATGAACTTGATGTAACTCCCCAAGTTATAATTCCTCCCATTATAGAACCTACTAATGCACCAGCAAGAGTTGATAGTAAAGTTGAATTTTCAACAGTATTCATTATATTTGTAATATCCATAATTTACCCACCTCAATTTAATTGCTAGTTTCTATTATAGATTGTATTAATGGTATCAATAGTTGCATACCTTTGTAACTTTTATCGCCCACCCAAGATAACACTTTTCTAGCCTTTTCTTTTTTATCAGTAGGTGCTGTTTCTTCATTATATATAATTTCTAGTTCCTTTATTTTCTCTAATAATTCATCTCTATCCTCTATATCTTTATCTTTTAAAAGTTGTTCTCTAGCATATTCAAACTTATTTTCTATATTGTTATCTATATCTACTGTTGTTGCAACTTCTTGCATTTGTGTTTGTGTCGCAAAAATATTTATTGCTTGTTTGCTATATGTAATCGTGTTTATATTTTCTTTAAGAAGCTCTATTTGTCTTTCTAATCCATTTATACTATTTTCATATATACTTATTCTTTCTTTATAATTTGCTATTTCTTTTCTATATTTTTCATCTTCTGCTCTATCTAGCATATAACGCCTATGCTTATCTAGTAATCTCATTATCATATACAGACTTTCTTCATCACATTTGTTGTATACGAAATTTGGAAACTCTATATCATCCCCATAATATCCAATCATTTCCATACAAGTATTGGCTATTTCATTCATATCATACCTATATATCAGTTCATCTTCATCCAAATCTCCATAATTACCGTCATATACATCCTTGCATTTTTTTATATCTTCTTCAATTTGTTCTATATAGTATTTCATAGTAGCCCCCTTATACTAATTAATATCCATATTATACCATTTAAATGCAAAATAAAAAAGAATACACTCGTAAGTGCATCCTTCTTCTAATAGATATGGTTTACTTCTCAATTTATTTTATTAGCCTCGTCCGTGAAGTTTCACCACCAATGCTATTGTAAGCTACTAAGGAAGGGACACAACTCACCCATCCTATTTTTCAGGAAGTTTCAAAAACGAAAAATTTAATTACTTAAATCAAAATCACTTCATAAAGAACTGATTTATATTAGGATAATATATTAAATGTTACAAGTTATTAACCTTATTTACATTTTTATTTTTTAAAATTAATTTGTATCCGTAGAAATGATTAACAAACCATTCCATAAACATTAATATTAGATGCACTCTCACCAAAGTTATAATTATTAGCGTTATATCCTTAACTGTCTAATTATAAATCTACTTACCTTTTCTTTTAGTTCTTATTTATTAATATCTATCTTTATTAAACTTTGCAAACTCTTTAATGTTAATAGCTTTTATGTTATCTAGTTTTGTACTATCACAAATATGATTATTAAAGATTTTAAGTGAATTGCTCTAACTCCTAATAGTTTCTTTACTACTATCTCTTCTGTCTATTTCAAGTAAAAATTCTTCAATCGCATCTTTCAATTGCATAAAAAAAGCACCTCCTGTGTTAGATAGTATTAAAAGTTAACATATAACTTTTAATACTATCTAATTACACATTAAGTGCCTTTAAATAATCATCAGCAATTATTTCTTTGCATCTCCGTACATTTCTTTTAATTGCTTTTGTATTTCTTTATTATCTAAATACTCATCAAGAGTAGTTTTTCTATCCATTATTCCGTTAGGAGTTATCTCTATTATTCTATTTGCAAGAGTTTGTATCATCTCTTGGTCATGAGAGTTAAATACTAATACTCCTGAGAACTTCTCTAAACCTTTATTTACAGAAGTTATACTCTCTAAGTCTAAGTGGTTAGTTGGATCATCTAATACTAAAACGTTAGCGTTTGATAACATTAACTTAGATAACATACATCTAACTTTTTCTCCTCCAGATAAAACTTGAGCTTCTTTTAAAGCTTCTTCTCCAGAGAATAACATTCTACCTAAGAATCCTCTTATGAAACTTTCACTCTTTTCTTCAGAGTATTGTCTTAACCAGTCAACTAATGAGTATTCTACACCATCAAAGTATTTATTGTGGTTTTTAGGAAGGTAACTTTGAGAAGTTGTTACTCCCCAT
Source organism: Paraclostridium sp. AKS73 (assembly GCF_025671395.1). NCBI lineage: Bacteria > Bacillati > Bacillota > Clostridia > Peptostreptococcales > Peptostreptococcaceae > Paraclostridium > Paraclostridium sp. AKS73. Next base: position 9,843 of record NZ_JAIXHU010000007.1, read on the forward strand.
TTGAAATCTCCACTATCAGCTGTATCTTCACCCATTATTATGTTGAATAATGTAGTTATAGCTATCTCATCTCCTAAGAATGCTACTTTATCTTCTCTATCTAATCTGAAAGATACGTTGTCTAATACTTTAACTCCATCTACAGTCTTAGTTAAGTTGTTTACTTCTAAAACTTCGTTTCCTATTTCTCTTTCAGGAGTAAATCCTACATAAGGATATCTTCTTCTTGATGGTTGTATATCTTCTACTTCTAATTTATCTAATTGTTTCTTTCTAGAAGTTGCTTGCTTAGCTTTAGAAGCATTTGAACTGAATCTTGCGATGAACTCTTTTAATTGAGCTATTTTTTCTTCAGCTTTTTTATTTTGATCTTTAGCTAATTGTAATGCTAATTGGCTTGACTCATACCAGAAGTCATAGTTACCAACATACATTTGTATTTTACCAAAGTCAACGTCAACTATGTTTGTACATATTTGGTTTAAGAAGTGTCTATCATGTGATACAACTATAACTATAGAATCTTCTAAATCCATTATAAAGTTATTTAACCAGTTTATTGATTGGAAGTCTAAGTGGTTTGTAGGTTCGTCCATTATTAGTATTTCTGGCTTACCAAATAAAGCTTGAGCTAATAATACCTTAACTTTATCTCCACCTGTTAATTCCTTCATTTGCTTGTAATGAACATCTTTAGTTATACCAAGACCCATTAATAATTTTTCTGCATTAGTTTCTGCATCCCATCCATCAAGTTCAGCAAACTCACCTTCAAGTTCAGCAGCTTTTATACCATCTTCTTCTGAGAAGTCTGCCTTCATGTATAATTCATCTTTTTCTTTCATTATTTCGTATAGTCTAGCATGTCCCATTATAACAACATCTAAAACTGTGTTTTCTTCGTATTTGAAGTGGTCCTGTCTAAGAACTGACATTCTTTCTTTTTCAGTTATAGATACATTTCCAGTATTTGCTTCTATATCACCAGCTAATATTTTAAGGAAAGTTGATTTTCCTGCACCATTAGCTCCTATTATCCCGTAACAATTTCCTTTAGTGAATTTTAAGTTAACATCTTTGAATAACTCTTTATCACCAAATCTAAGTCCTACATTAGTAACTTGTAACATTCGCATATTTCCTTTCTACTACTAAAATTTATAAAATTTTACAACTCTTCTAATGATATAACAAAATTGTAACTTAGTCAACTCTATAGAATCAATAAGTTTATTCTGTATAAGTTGAAATTACACAAAAAATATAGAAAGGTATCTATTTAAGATCCCTTTCTATGTTTTATATCTATTTAGCAAAGTTACAAGCAGGATATGTACATATATCGCAGCTCATGCAAAGACCTCCATGCCCATATCTTGCTATATCTTCTTTTGTTAATTTCTCATCTATTAAAATTCTCGGTAATACAACATCTAAAACAGTAGTTTTCGCATACATAGCGCACCCTGGTATACCAAGAATCGCTGTGTCTTTTTTATAACTTAATAAAAACATAGCCCCAGGAAGTATCGGTGAACCATATGTTACAATCTCAGCTCCAGACATTTTTATAGCTGCCGGAGTTAAGTCATCTGGGTCTACACTCATTCCCCCTGTGCAAAGTATAATATCTGCACCCTGGTTTAAAAAGTTATCTATTGCATCTTTAATCATTTCCGTGTTATCTGGACAAACTATCTGTCCTAATACTTCGCATCCATAAGAATCCATTTTATCTTTCATTATAGGTCCAAATTTATCTACAATTCTCTTATAATAAACTTCATTACCTGTAGTTACTATTCCTACTTTCTTATTCTTAAATGGAACAACTTTTATTAATTTATCGTCGCCTACAACAAGTTTAGCTTTTTCTAACTTCTCTTGTTCTACCATTAAAGGTATAACTCTTGTTCCTGCAACCTTAATCCCTTTGTGTACTTTGTAATTATTGTGTAAAGTTGACATCATTATATCATCAATACAGTTTAGCTTAAACAGTCTTTCAATATCTATTTTCAAAAGACCATCAACTGTAGATATAAAGTCTATTTTTCCTTCTTTGATTTCACTGAATTCTAAATTTTCGCCTGCAGTTAAATCTTTTAAGAATATAGCTCCATCATTTTCATGCACCATGCCTTCAACATTTTCAAATACATATAGATGATCTTTCCCCAATGATAAAAGTTTTTCTATGTCTTCTTCTTTTACTATATGTCCTTTTTTAAATGCTCTTCCCTTAAATTCACCTGGTATTATTTGTGTTATATCATGACATAACACATGTCCTATGGCATCAACTGTTTTTATTTGTTTCATATACCCTCCCCTAGTTGCCTTTTAAGTTTTTTAAGTTTTCATAATCTAATTTTGTATCCACATCTAAAAGTGTGTATTTACTTACATTTACATACTTTATTTTATCATATTCATTAATAACTTTTTTACCTTTTTCATCATTTTTTAAACTCAATAAATTATTCTTTAAACACGCTGGAAATATAACTGGGTTCCCAGTTTTATTATCATATCTTGGTATAACTATATATTCTTTTTTTCTTTCAAATTCATTAATAAGTTCTTTTAGATCATCATTGTTTATTAATGGCTGATCTCCTACAAAAAACATATATCCATCGTATTTACCACTATTTCTTATCCCTAACTTTATAGATTCACTTTGACCTATCTGCGCATTATCATTTAATACAAATTTAAATTGATATTTGTTTGCAATTTTTAAAACTTCTTCATACTGACTGACCACTATAACTTCTTTAAAGTCACATTTTTTTAAAGCTTCAAATGTATTTTCTATTATTGTCTTTCCATTGAAATCCATTAATAATTTATTTTCTCCCATTCGTCTTGAAAATCCAGAGGCCATTACTATAGCACTAATCATATTAACCTTCCTTATAGAAGTTTTTGATTAAACTTCCATATATTATTTTTATACTTTCATCTTCTTTCTTTATCATACTAATAAGCTTATCAGCTAATTTTTCCCTTTTTTCATTATCTACTTTATTTATAAATAATATTTTTTCTCCAATTGAATTTTTAAATAATCCATTTCTATTTAGAACTATGTTTTTAAGATTCTCTAAAGTAATTCTGCTTTCTACTTCTCCACAAATTTTTAAAAATTCATCTAATCTATGTATATATTTATTACTTATATACATATCGTATGCAGTTATATCTAAAACGCCAATATTTTTAGTTGTTTTAGGATGAACTAAAGGCTCATCATATCTCCATCCCTTTAACTTTTTTCTTTTGGATCCATCACCTTCAATCAAACTTATATCAAACTTATTTATAAATTCATCTAGTTTTTCATAGTTTAATCCAACTACTTTATTTTCTTCATTTATATATTTACCACAAAGAGTAATACCTTTATCCAAGATAAAGGTATTACTCTTATCAGTTAGTATAATATTGTTATAGTCACTTGATTTTGGAATATATATTTTTGTTGTCGTAGTTAGTAAAACACTATGTTCACTAGAGAGTTGTTTACTTAGATAAGTTATCAAAGATGTTTTGCCTCCAGCTCCAACAACTGTTATAACGTCATTTACCTTTATCTCTAGTAATTGTTCTAGCATACTTACCTCCAAATTTATATATTATCTACTGCATTTTTTAATCTTTCTAAAGCTTCTTTAACAGTAGATATCGGGCACCCTATATTCATTCTCATAAATCCACTGCCACCTTTTCCAAAAGCTGTTCCAGTACTTAGTGCTAATTTAGCTTTTTCAAGGAAAAATCTTTCTAATTCTTCATCCGATAATCCCAATTCTCTACAGTCTAACCAAGTTAAAAATGTTCCTTCTTGCTTTATTACTTTAATTTTAGGTACATTTTCATTTACAAATTTTAATACATAATTGTAGTTACTTTCTATATATTCAAGCAACTCTTCAAGCCATGTTTCTCCTTTGTTATATGCTGCAATTAAAGCCTCCGCACCTAAAACATTAGGAGTTGTGCTGAATAGTTCTTTATATCTGCTTCTTAATTTTTCATCAGTTATAATAGCATTTGAAACATACAACCCAGCTAAGTTAAACGTTTTACTAGGAGCTGTTAAAGTTACTATATTATCTTTATAATAAGGTGCTACTGTTGTCAATGAAGTATGTTTGTATCCTTTAAATACTAGATCTGAATGTATTTCATCACTTATTATAAAAACTTTATAACTTTCACATATTTCTACTATTCTTTCTAGTTCTTCTTTAGTCCATACTCTTCCGATTGGATTATGAGGATTGCATAATATAAGAACTTTAACGCCTGTAGATATTTTATTTTCAAACTCATCAAAATCTATTTCATATCTATTGTTTTTTATAAATAATTCACTTTGAACTACATCACATTTATTTTCATTTAACACTCTAAAAAATGAATGGTAAACAGGAGATTGAACTAATACCTTATCATTTTCTTTTATTAAAATTTTCAGTAAGAAGTTTATAGCAGTTACTACTCCTGGAGTATATACTACATCTTCCACATTTATATCTACATTATGTCTATTTCTCATCCATTTTACAACAGATTCATAATAACCATTAACTGTATCATATCCTAAATTTCCTGTAGATAGTTTATTTTGTAATGCTTTAGTTATTTCATCACAATTTTTAAAATCCATATCTGCAATCCACATAGGAATTATGTCATCTTCATTTGTATTGAAATTTTCTTTGTATTTATCATATTTAACAGCGTTTGTTCCAAGTCTATTTACTCCCTCATTAAAACTATCTCTATACATACTCATCCCTCCCTAAATTTTATTTTACATATTTTAAATTTTATATTAATCCTATAAGTTTTTCAAGTTTCATAAGAGTTTATATCTTATTTTATACTTAATTTAAAGCATTTTTTCTCTTTGAAAATTTATAGATTAAATAAATGTATAGTATATCAAAGAATTGAATTAAAGCTATTATAAATAATTCAGTAGTTATTGATGGTAACATATTAGTAAATTTTAAAATAGCAATAGTCAATGTTCCCATCCATTTAAATATAGCTATATAGATAGACTGTCCTGAAGTATTGCCTCTATTCAAAAGCATACTTACAAACAATATAGACATGATTAAGTTTTGTATATTTGCAATAAACCCTGATGTCTGAGTTATATCATTATTAAATAATATTGAAAAATCATTCACAGATAAAATCATAAATAATATCGAACAAGCTAAAATAAGTACAGTAAAAATATATAGTGATTTTTTACTTATAATACCTATATATTTCCTAGATTTATATCCATATTTGAAAAAAGTATATAATATTATTAAATCAAGTAAAACCAAGTTAAAAATATTATTTTGGCAAAAACTAAATCTCCTGGAGGATATATAAAGCTAAAAGTAAACTCCCAAGCTAAATTAAGACTTAGTGCAAATAAAGGCATTCCATAAGTTTTATCTTTAAAACTTTTATGTATTATCAAAATATAAGCTATACTCCAAAATACTCCACACAAAACTTGTAAACATAATTCAAATTTCAAATTTTCACCCCTATATTAAATCTATTAAATAAATTTGTATATATAACTATTACAATTACCTATAATTAATAAATTGTAAATCATTATAAAAATCAAAAAGGCCTATACATTTAGTATAGGCCTTTTTTTGCATTTATTTATTATCTATCTAATTTTAGGTAAGCTTCTAATCCTTCTTTTAATATCTTAGCTGCTTTTGATAAGTCTTCTTTATTTAATATATAAGCAAGTCTTATCTCGTCAACTCCAAGACCTTTAGTTTTATAGAATCCTTCAGCAGGACAAGGCATTACTGTCTCTCCATCGATTTCAAAATCGCTTAGCATCCATTTAACAAAATCATCAGCGCTCTTAACTGGTAACTTAGCTACTATATAGAATGCTCCTGTTGGCTTTTTACATATAACACCAGGAACCTTTACAAGTTCATTGTATAAAACATCTCTTCTTTCTCTATACTCTTCATTTACTTCTGTTAAGTAAGAATTTGGAGTTTTGTAAAGTTCTACTGCTCCAATTTGTTCTAATGTAGGAACTGATAATCTAGCTTGACAAAGCTTTAATATTTCACCCATAAATTCTTTGTTTTTAGAAGCTAAAGAACCTATTCTAGATCCACATGCACTATATCTTTTAGATACACTATCTACTATTATAACTCTATCTTCTACTTCTTTAACATTTCCTAAACTAGTGTAGTCTCCCTCATATACAAACTCTCTATAGACTTCATCTGCTATTATCCATAAATCATGTTCTCTAGCTATATCAGATATCATGTTTATTTCTTCTTTAGTGTAAACTACTCCACTTGGGTTTCCTGGGTTTGAGAATAATATAGCACGAGTGTTTCCATCTATCTTAGATACGATTTCCTCTTTAGAAGGTAAGTGGAATCCGTTTTCAGCAAAAGTAGTTATTGGCTTGATTTCAACTCCAACTGCATTTGCAAAACTATTATAGTTTGAATAGAATGGTTCAGGTACTAATATGTTCTCTCCTTCATTACATATAGTTAACATTGTAAAGAATAAAGCTTCACTACCACCGTTTAATATTAATATATCTTCTAAATCAAAGTTTATATCATATTCTCTGTAGTATTTTTGTATAGCTTCTCTAAGTTCATGTAAACCTTCTGATAAAGCATACTCTAAAACTTCTTCTTTGTTGTTAGCTATTGCTTCGAAAAAGTTTTCCGGAGTTTTAATATCTGGTTGCCCTATATTTAAATGATATACTTTTTTCCCTTGTTTTTTAGCTTGTGCTGCATAAGTTAATAGCTCCATTATAGTTGAAGCTTCTACTGATTTTATTCTTGAAGAAAATTTCATATTTTTGCCTCCTAATTGTCCCTTTAATTGTATTGATGTATGTGGTATACAATATTTCTTCTTTACCCATATTCTAACATATTAAAACAAATTAGTTAAACGTTTTTTTCAGATATTAAAAAGTTATTATTTTCTGTATTTTAAGTAAATTTCATAAACTATTGAAAATTACTCAATCTAAGTATATATTATTTACATAAGTTGTGAAAACAATTACATAAAATTTAATATTTAGGAGGGCATTTATGACAAACTTAGTTAATGCTAAATGGTTAAAAGAAAATTTAAATAATGAAAACCTAGTTATTGTCGATTGCAGATTTGACTTAATGGATAAAGAATATGGTAAAAAAGTTATGAAAAAATCATATAAAAGGTGCAGTTAGAATTGACCTAGAAACTGAATTATCTAGTAAAGTTCAAGAACACGGAGGTAGACATCCACTTCCTACTGTGGACGAATTAAAAAGTACTTTTGAAAACTTAGGCATAAATAATGATTCAGTAGTTGTTTGCTATGATGAAGGAGATTTAGCTGGGCCATCTAGACTATGGTGGACTTTAAAGTATCTAGGTCATGATAAGGTATATGTTTTAGACGGTGGAATAAATGCATTCATTGAAATTGGCGGAGATACTAATAATGAAGTTCCTACAGTTTCTAAAAATGGAGAGTTTGTAGTTGATATAAATGATTCAATGAGAGTTGATATGAACTATGTAAAAGAAAGATTGTATAAAGATGGCGTTGCTATAATAGACTCTAGAGAACATAAAAGATACTTAGGTGAATTTGAACCTGTAGATAGAAAAGCTGGTCATATTCCTAGTGCGATGAATTATTTCTGGATGGATATATTAGAAAAAAATGGTGATAGCGTAAATATAAAATCTGTAGAAGATTTAAAAAAACATTTTGAAAAGTTAAATAAATTTGACGAAGTAATAGTTTATTGCGGATCTGGTATAACTGCTTGTCCTAACAGTTTAGCACTTAGCGAAAGCGGAATAAAGCATAAAGTTTACTCTGGAAGTTTTAGTGATTGGGTAAGCTATGATGATAATGATGTAAATACTACAGTTCAATAATAAAAATAAAAAGGATGTTTCAATTTTTATTGAAATCATCCTTTTTATTTTTATTTATACATTTTTAACAAGTTCTCTTTGAGCTTCTTTTTTATCCATGTATTCATTTAATCTTTTTTCTGCTATAACTTTTATCTCATCAAAACTCATTTTATTTTCCTTATTTTTAACTATCTCCATCCCAATTTCAAGCAACTCTTTATCCGTAAATTTACTTTGTATGTACTCCTCTATTCTTGGTATATCTTTAGGCTCTATATCTTTGTATACTTGTGTCATAGCTATTAAGCTATTAACTAAATTAAAATCTGTTACTAAACTTAGTTTGCTTAAGTCTAAATTTTTCATACATATCCCCCATTTTCTTATTGATAATACTATTATAACACATCATTAACACAATTTTCTTAATATTGCATATTTTAATTATTTAGATTTAGATAAAAATTTTGTAGCAAAATCTACACAGTCTCTCTGAGGCATCAATTTACAATTTGCATTTCCTATTTTATAGTTTATAACCTTGTGATTATTTTCAAAAACTTCTCCAATATATCCAAAACAATCAGAATCTACTTCTAAATCTTCGAATTCTTTCCATACTCTCATTCCATTTTCTAGTATAGGCGCTCCTGATATGAATGTTTCTCTGCAATTACTTCTATACTCACTTAAATGAAATGATGTATTATTTTCATAAGGAACCCCTAAAAGTAGAATATATCCGTCTAAATCATAAACTCTAGCTAATGGTGATTCTTCTGATAGTCCATATTCTAAACTATGGTTATTTGTTATAAATTCTTTATCTTTTCCATAAGCACTAAATGATACTTGTGGATGATTACTTCTTGTTACCCCTTCATAACTTATAAAGGTTTGTGCTATTATTCCCATTCCTCTACATGGAGTTGTTAATTTGTTAAAAGCAGGCATTTCATTTTTTATTATTTCATGCCAACTTTCAGGAACAGGTGGATTACACCAATATATTGGGTCAGAATAGTCTCCAGTATGACTAGGCATAACTATATTGCCATTTTCTCCTACAGCCTCTAAAAGAGCGTCTATAACAGATATAGGGCCTCCACAAACCCATCCAATCGAACTTAGAGATGAGTGCACTATAATAGTCATCCCTTCTTTAACTCCCATAGCTTTTAGATCTTTAAGTAAACTTGTTTTTGTATTAATTTTTACACTTGATTTAATTATATTCTCTTCATTACTCATAATATCCCTCATTTAATTTTTCAATTTATTATAAATTCGATAAAAATAATTTCAAACCTTTTAATATATAGTTAATTTTATATAATCAATAAAAAATTCGCTTCGCTCATGTCGCCAACGACTTCGTCCGTTGCTCAAAATATCATTTTTTACTTTCACCAAAACATTTATATAGCTATGTTACATAAGTTATCCACAAAACTTAGTTAAGTAAAATTTCCTTAAGCGTAAAAAAGTTAGGATAATTATCCTAACTTTTATTTATTCATTTCCATAAATACCTTCTCAGGTGTTATAGGAAGCGTATTAACTCTAACTCCACAAGCATTATATACAGATTCTTGTATAGCTGGTAGAGGTGTGTTTATAACAACTTCTCCTACTGATTTCGCTCCAAATGGCCCTGTTGGTTCATTTGTCTCTACAAAATCTACAATGACATTTCCAACATCACATCTAGCAGGTATTTTGTATTGCATAAATGTATTTGTATCCATATGTCCGTCATCCGTATGTCTAACTTCTTCAAACATAGCCATTCCTATACCTTGAACTATACCACCTTCAACTTGTATCTTTGCTAAGTTTTTATTTATAACAGTTCCGCAATCCACAACAGCAACATAATCAACAACTTCATATTTACCTGTTTCTAAATCCATCTCTGTTTCAACAAACCCAGCTATAAATGGAGGAGGTGATACTTCACTACCATGAGATGCATAGCCTACTAACTGTTCTTTTTCTGGTCCAACTGTAAAGTCAACCGCTATATCAAATACTGATATTCTATTGTGCTCACTATATACATACTCACCGTCAAATTCAGTGTATTCTTTGTCTATTCCAAGTCTCTTAGCCCCTATATCTATTATCTTGTCACGAAGTATGTTGGAAGCTTTAACAACAGCCATTCCTGTGACATAAGTTGTAGATGATGCATAAGACCCCGGATCATATGGTACTACATCAGTATCAGCTGATATAACATTAATTTTATCCATTGTAGTTTCTAATATTTCACATGCCATTTGTGCTAAAATAGTGTCACTTCCAGTTCCCATATCTGTAGACCCTACCATTAATGTGTAATTGCCATCATCATTTAATTTTATTTCCACACTAGCTGTATCAATACCTGCTATACCTGATCCTTGCATAGTAAGTCCCATTCCAACACTTCTAACTTTTCCATTTTCTAATTTTTTCGAAGGATATTTTTCATCCCATTTTATAAGTTCTTTACCTTTATTTATACATTTTACTAAATCTACACTATTTAAAGTTTTATCATAAGCAAAGCTAGTTTCGCCTTCTTTTACTATATTTTTAAGTCTTATTTCTGTAGGATCCATATTTAATTTATGTGCTAACATGTTTATAGTTGACTCTACTGCAAAACACCCTTGTGTAGCCCCATACCCTCTAAGTGCTCCAGCTGGCATTTTATTTGTATATACTACATTTCCTTTGAACCTAGATGCTGTAAGCTTATTGTACATAGGCATAGTTTTTTCTCCTACTAGCCCAAAAGTTGTTGAAGCGTGTTCTCCGTATGCTCCCGTATCTGATAAAGCATCTATATCTATAACTTTTATTATTCCCTCTTTTGTTGCTCCAATTTTTACATCTAGCTTCATTGCATGTCTACTTGTAGAACAGTTAAATGTTTCTTTTCTATCATAAATTATTTTTGCAGGTTTTCCTGTTTTCAACGTTACAATTGCAGAGAATATTTCAACACAAGCAGTTTGTTTTCCTCCAAATCCTCCACCTATTCTAGGTTTTATAACTCTTATTTTACTTGAAGGTATATTCAATGCTCTTGATAAGTGTCTTCTTACATGAAACGGAATTTGTGTAGAACTTACTACAACTAATCTACCTGTATGGTCTAAGTAGTTGTATGCTCTATACGTTTCCATCATTGCATGAGCTTGAGCTTGTGTATAATATGTTTCTTCGATTACAACATCACACTTTTCAAGTTCTTCTTCTATATTTCCCTTTTCATACAAATGTTTTGATACTATATTTCTTTCTCTTTCCATACCTATGTCAAAATTGCAGTGTCTGTCTTCATCATGAACTAACATTTCATTATCAATCGCATCTTCCATGTCTATTATAGGCTTTAAAATTTCATATTCAACTTTTATCATTTTCATAGCTTTTAATGCAGTTTTTTCATCTATAGCTGCAATTATAGCTACTTCATCACCAACATATCTAACTGTATCTTCAAGTATCAATCTATCATATGGTGATGGTTCTGGGTATGATTGTCCAGCTAGTGTAAATCTATTGTTAGGTACATCTTTATAAGTTAATACACACTCTACACCATCAACCATTAAAGCCCTAGACGTATCAATATTTTTTATCTTTGCATAAGCATGAGGACTTCTTAAAATTTTAACAACTAGTGCATCTTTTGCTGCTAAATCATCAGTATATACAGGCTTACCTGTAGCTATAGACATTCCATCTATTTTATGTATTCCTTTTCCGACTATTTTCATCATTTATTTTACCCCCAGATAACTTTTGATTGCTCTTAATTGTCCCATGTATCCTGTGCATCTGCATAAATTACCAGTTAAATAGTGTATTATCTCCTCTTCTGTAGGATTACTTAATTCTTCCTTCATAGCTATAACTGTCATTATAAATCCAGGAGAGCAGAATCCACATTGTTCTGCACCTTCGCTAACTAATATTTTTGCAAATTCACTAGCTTCTTTTTCTAAGCCTTCTATAGTTATAATTTCTTTATTTAATGCTCTAACTGTTAAAGTTGCACACGATAATGTAGGTCTTTTATTTATCCATACAGAGCAAAGCCCGCAACATCCTGTGTCACATCCTCTTTTAACACTTAAATTTCCTAATTTTCTTAAGCTATCTACTAAATATTCTTCTGGCTCTATATCAACTTTTCTCTTTTTCCCATTTACATTAAGTTCTACTAACATTTTGTAACCTCCATGATTGCTCTTTTGACTAATACTTTACTTATTTGTTCTCTATATTCTTTAGATGCTCTCATATTTGTTCCAAATTCAATATCATTTTTTATTAAATCTATAGCTTTTTCTATATTTTCATCATTTAATTGATTATTAGATAAAAATTGACTAGCTTCTATAGCTACTTTTGCTCTTTGAGGTCTTGCGCCTATACATATCTTAAATTCATTATCTAATTTAGATACAGATACATTTAGTATTGGATAATCACTTTTAGCATTTCTCATAGACTTATAAACTGAATTTTTATTATTTTTATTTATATATATTTTAGTTAATATGTCTTTTTCATAATTCTTATTTAAAAACTCATCTAAGCTTAATCTTCCGCCTTTAAACGTATCCACCTCTGTATCTAAACAAAGAAGGGCTACTATTAAATCAGAAAATCCATATTTTGAAAATACGCTACCTCCAACTGTAACTACATTTCTAAATTGAACCCCTATTATATCTCTAACTGAATCAGTTAATATTTTAAAATTATTTTTTATAATATCGCTAGTTTCTAAGCTTCTTAAAGTCGTCATAGCTCCAATTTCTATAAAGTTATCATCTTCTTTTATATAATCTAAATCAAGGTTGGAAAGTTCAATTCCTGTACCTATTCTTTTTTCCCCATTCTTAGAAATGCTGTACCTCCAAGAATTTGATTATTTTTCCTCTTAGTCAATATTGAGTATGCTTCTTCTAATGTGTTTGGCTGTACTATATCAGTAAGTGTAAACATACTGTTCCTCCCTCTTTAATTATGCAAGTTATTTTATTAATCTATATAATTTTTTTAATTATATCACACTTTATTGTTTTACTTTTATTAAAATAATTTAATTATTCCTTAAATTTAGGTATAAAAATCCATTAAATTTTTATACCTAAATTAACCTAATAGTAAATTATATGTTATTCTTCTTCTAATAATCCTAATTTTCCAGCTATATATTTAGTTGTACTTCCCTGAATTATCAAAGTTATAAGTATTGTCATAAATACAATTGATGAAATAATTTCATAACCAGGTATTTTCATAGTTGTAATTATACCGCAAAGAGCAGCTGGAATTACTCCCGTTTCTCTTACCCACATCATAAAAAGAATTTCATTTCTAGACCATTTAGCTTTTTTATCACATATTGTGCATATAAGTACACTTATTGGTCTTGCTATAAAAATAAGTCCTACAACAACAAGTAATGACGGTAATAAATATTTCATTAAAACATGTAAATTAACTTGGCTTCCTAAAATTATAAATATCATCATTCTACATACTGTTCCTAAAGTTTCTACAACATTTAAATCAGTATCGTATGACCTTTGAGTTAACCAAATTTTAAAATTTTTCTTATTTCCATTTATAATTCCCACTATGAAACATGCCATATATCCACTCCCACCTAGTTTAGTAGCCAGTTCATACGAGATTATAACTGATAAAATAGATACTATAGGTGCAAAGTCCCTTAGCACACCATAAGGCTTATCACTTATTAATTTTAATAGCAAAATTCCAGTAATTAAGCCTACTGTAACTCCAAGAATAATCATTATGATTAAATTATAAATATTTTCTTCAAACGAAAATTTTCCTGATAAAATTATAGTAATTACTGCTGATGTTAAAATAGCTCCTGTTGCATCATTAAATGCGGACTCACTTATTACAGTTTGTTTTACCTTATCTTTAATCCTTACACTATTAAAAATCGGCACCAATGTTGCAGGATCTGTAGATGCTATTATAGCTCCTGCAAGTAATGCTGAAATTGAGCTTATTTCAAATGATAATCCAATTATTTCTTTCATTATAAATGCTGATATTAAAATACCTAGTGTTGATAATAGTAATACCGTAGCTTTAACATTTTTTAAAACTTTCAAACTTATTTCTTTTCCACCTAAGTACAGTATAAATGCTGATCCAAATGTTAAAATCAATTGATTTTCAATTTGATATGAACTTATATCAATAAACTTAAAAAATGATGGACCAATAATTATCCCAGCAATCAAAAATAATACAACATCAGGAATATTAATTTGCTCACTTAATTTGCTACATAATATCCCAGTTATAGCAACTATAGCAAATATTATTAGTAAATTATTACTAGCTATTGTTTGAATTGATGTTTCCATAAAAAACCTCCTAAAATTTATTTCTAATTAAATAATATGAAATAATTTTTAGGAGGTTCACTTGTTTTAATTTTACTAATCTTAAATTTATGAAGCTTGTGTACTTGAATTCCCAACTTCTATTTTATTGTTTACCTCTGATTCTTCTTTCGGCAATACCATATTTAAAAATATAGCTATTATAGCAACTACTATAAGTCCTGAATCTCCAAATATTAATTGTATAGGCTCTGGCATTTGAGATAAAACACCTGGAACTAATGTTAATCCTACTCCAAGCCCTAATGCAACTGCAACTATTGTACTATTTCTATTATTTAAAGGTTCTGATGTTATAAGTTTTATTCCACTTACTGCAATCATCGCAAACATCATTACACTAGCTCCTCCTAATACACTAGCTGGCATTAAAGATATTAATGCTCCAAATTTAGGGAAGATAGCTGCTAATATTAAAAAAACAGCCCCTATTCCAACTACGTTTCTATTTATGACTTTTGTCATCGCTATAAGACCTACATTTTGTCCAAATGAAGTAGTTGGCATGGAGTTAAATAAAGCTGCAATAACACTTCCAAATCCATCTGCCATAACTCCACCTGATATTTCCTCATCTGTAGCGTCACGCCCTACACCTGAATGTGTAATAGCTGTTATATCCCCAACAGTTTCAACTCCAGAAACTATAAACATACATACAAATGCAAATATTGCATCTATATGGAATTCAAATCCAAATTGTAATGGCATAGGAATAGAAATCAGTGCCATGTTTGAAATTTGAGAAAAATCTATTTTACCCATTGGTATAGCTACTATATATCCTACTATAAGTCCTATTAAAATCGAAGCTATACTAGTTATTCCTTTAGTGTATTGCTTACAAAATAAAACAGTTACTAATACTATACTTCCTAATAATAAATTTGATAGTGATCCAAAATCACTTGCCCCTATTCCACCTGCAAAATAGTTAATACCTGTCGGAAGTAATGAAATCCCAATTGCTAAAACTACAGTCCCTGTAACTACCGGAGGGAAAAACTTTCTTATTTTACTTATATATGTACCAAATACAATTTCAATTAAACTACCAGCTAAACATGCTCCTAAAACACCTTCATACCCATATTTAGCTCCTACTGCTGTTGCAACAGAAACAAACCCAAAGCTCGTTCCCATAACTATAGGTAATTTAGCTCCAAATGGTCCTATTTTATAACACTGAACTAATGTTACTAATCCAGACACTAACATTGCACATTGAACTAATATAGTTTTATCATCAAGGCTTAATCCTAATGCTCCTGAAATAATAATTAATGGAGTAACATTTCCTACAAACATTGCAAGTACATGTTGAAGTCCTAATGGTATGGCCTCTTTAAGTTTAGGTCTTCCATTTAACTGATAAATTACTGAATTTTTTTCATTCATAAAAATTTTCTCCCCCTTAATATTCGGTATATTATAATCCAAATCAGATTTAATATTCGTGTTTATATTTTGATTATATCAGATTCGAAAGTTTTATCAACCTAAAATCCGAATTTTTATTATTTTTTTTAAAAAAATAGTACGTATTTCTAACTATAAAATAATTATTATAATTTCTAGCATTAAAAGATAGTAATAAATAATAAAAAAGCTTATGTATTAAATACATAAGCTTTTTTATTATTTATTACTATCTTTATGATCCTTATCTTTTTCATGTTTTTCATCACTTGTATTGTTCTTACTTATTATGTCATTCATAGATAAACTTGTATTTAATATCTCTTTTGTGTATTGTAAAGCATTTTCATATTGTCCATTTTTAAATCTATTTTCAGTCATATGCTTCACTCCTTAAGATTATTTTAGCATGGAGGGAAAAAATTTTTATTTGCTAATCTATTCCCTAATATATCAGCTATTTTTTTATTGTGAGAAATTTCTTCAGCGATTTCCTCTTTGTTATTATTCTCTTTTAATAATTCTTTAATTTCTTTATTGTTATCTAAGTTATTTTTATCTTTACTAGTATTTTTTTGTTAGACATAATATTACCTTCCTTTTATATCGTTTAATACTAGAATGTCCATATAGCATTTATTTTAAACTTATAATTTTTTCTATAAAAAAAAGAAAAAAGAAAAGTATAAATACTTTTCTTTTTCAGTAAATTTAATATAAATCTTCTTTATCATCGTTTTTTGACTTTTTATCGTCATATAAATAGTAAATACCTAAAGTAATAATACAAATTACTAAACTCCACAATATAACTGATATAAACATCCATGTCACCTCTAATGTTGTGGTTCACTATTTATATATAATATTATTTTTTATGAATTAATGTTACTACTAGTTTCATTTTTTCTTATTTTTTTCATTTTATAATGGTATCTAATTGTAAAAATTCCACAAAATAATAATACAAAATAATATATAAATATTCCATATAAAAATACAGAATACCCTAATAATTCTTTAGGAATTACATCTTTAAATATAGTAAAAAATGCAATTTCATTAGCTCCTACATTTCCAGGTGTTGGAACAGGAGATACTGCCATGTATAAAAAAGCCTGTAACGTTAACATATGTGCATATGACTGAGAATTCAAACTTAATGATTTGTATATACAATAAGCTATACTAAAATACAAAGTCAATTGAACTATCGTAAAAAGTAAACATTTTATTAATGACTTTTTATCATTTAAAAATAACTTAATTGAATAATTATACTCATCAATAAATTCATTTACGCTTTCTTGTTTATCTTCTAGTTTTTTAAATATTTTTATCTTTTTTAGTATGTTTAGTGCTATGTTTATTATTTTCTTAGTTTTTTAGGACTATATATTATTAAAATACCAAAGCTCAATGCAAATATATTCATAATCATACCAGTTGCAACTAATATAACTATAGAGTTTAGCTCTCTTTCTAAGTAGATATAATGATTAAACAATAATATCCCACAATATAGTGTAACTACAGTTTGAAATATAACAGTCTTATTCGCTATAACTGCAGTAGCTTTACTTACAGGAACCTTAGATTTTGTCAAAGCATAAATTTGCATCGGTTGGCTTCCAGAAGCCAAAGGAGTTACCAAGTTATAATACAAACCCATTGTTCCTATGTTAAATCCTAAAGACTTAACTTTTGTTTTATGAATTGAATTTAATATTATATTCAAAATATGTGCTTCTAATATTATATACATTATTATGCATAAAAATCCTAATGCTATATATTTTAAATTTATAATTTTGATAATTTTAGATAAAACATTTATGTTTAGAGTCGTACACACTAAATATGTAGTCAGTATAATTAAAAATAATAAAAAGGTATATTGCAATATATCTTTTTGTCTTTTAGTTAATATGTCCATAATATTTCTCCTAATTGATTTTAGCCATCCTTTTATAAGTATACTATTTTTCATTTTTATTTCAATAGTTTTAACTTTTCACATAAAAATAAGAGTAGAATATCTACTCTTATTTTATTATCTATTTAATTTTTTCAGCAGGTTTATATTCTACACCTTTAGTGTCAACCCTTATACTTTCTATAACTATATTTTTCTTAGGCTTTTCCTTAGAATCTACAGGCACATTATTTATTTTATCTACAACATCCATTCCTTTTATTACTTTCCCAAAAGCTGCATACTGCTTGTCTAAGTTTTTTGCATCTTTTGTAACTATGAAAAATTGACTTCCAGCTGAATCTGGTTGTTGGCTTCTAGCCATAGATAGTACACCTTTTTCGTGTTTTATATCATTTTTAAATCCATTGTCATCAAATTCTCCTTTTATAGAGTATCCAGGTCCTCCTGTGCCACTACCTTCTGGATCTCCACCTTGTATAACAAAATCTTTTACTACTCTATGGAAAATAAGCCCATCATAAAACTTATTGTTAGCAAGTTCTATAAAGTTATTAACTGTATTCGGAGCTAAGTGTGGGTATAGTTCCGCTTCTATAGTTCCATAATCTTTAACTTTTATAGTTGCTATTGGTAGCTCTTTTGGTGGATCAATTGGTTTGTTTGTATATTCTTTTTCTGATTCACTTTTTTTAGAACATCCAATCATTAGTCCTAAAGATAATACTGATACTAATAATATTATTTTTCTAGTTAATTTTTTCATCTACATCCCCCTTTATATTTTTATTAAGCTCACTATATAATCAAACAATTTGTTTATAGGATTAAAAATAAAATCATATATATAATTTACAAAATCTCCTGACAATAAAATCATTATTAATATAGGACTTATTATTATTTCAAAATTAGAAAATAAGCTAATATTCCAATTTGGTATAAAATATATTACTATAACGATTAAATATATATGAAATACATATATATTCATAGTATTTTTACCATATTTACTATACCAAAATTTTCTATTTGGAACTACATTTATAATACCTATACTAAGTATTATAGATCCTAAATAAAGCAAGCTTCTTCCTATTAATCCTTGTACCATATTTAATTGATTGGTCTTATATGCATATGAGTTATATAAGAACTTATAACCTACTACATCATACTTAGATATGTATATAGCAATTAAAATAAAAACTATTACTATGAAATAACCAATTCCTTTACTCATATTGCTTATTTTATTAAGTTTCATTGAATCTGTATAGTATCCCATCAGAAAAAACGGTAAAAACGCTATAGTTCTAGATATAGATAAAAAATTTTGTCCCATGCTATCAATGCCAATTAACAATCCTAGCGCAAAACTTATAGGAATTATCCATTTTATTTTTGTTAAATATTTAATGGATATCCTCCAAAAAATAAACTCAATAAATACCATAATGTCCATCCAGGGTAAAATATAGAAAACATATTTTCACCTGTAACTATATAAGCTCCAATGTACCAAATTATATCAAAGAAAATATATGGTATTAAAAGTTTCTTAACCAAAATTAAATTTGATTTAACACCTTTTTTAGATAGATATCCAGATATAAATATAAATAAAGGCATATGAAATATATATATATACATATACATACTTTTTAATGTATCATCTTGATTTATATAATATTCTATTGTATGCCCGAACACAACTGCAAACATTAAAATAACTTTAAGATTATCAATTAAGTAATCTCTTTTTTCAATATTGCTATCTTTTCCCAATTTATGATCCTCTTTTCATTAGTTTAAGAAGTCTAAAATAACCTTTGAATCTTTTTTCCCATTTCCCCTTACTATATTCAGTATATTACTATGATACATATTATCTAAAATAATTAATTTTGCTAATTTTGATCTATTAATCTTATTCAATTTATCAACGAAACTCATCGAACATTCAGGATTTATCAATGAGTCTAACTTTCCATGTATACAAAGTACCGGTATATCTTCATTTCCTTTTATCAAGTTAATAGGGTTTACTTTATCTATATTTTGTCCCTTTGCATAATTTTTAATAATTGATTTTGCATATTTTCTAGTACAGGACCTAAAGTTTAGTACTCCAGATATAGATATGAATTTTTTAAATATATGTTTGTCTATTCCATACTTTTCATGGAAGTAATCATTGAAAACTAAGTTAGCCGCTAGTTCTCCTCCTGCTGAATATCCCATGACATAAACTTTATTCCTATCACCCATAACCTTTTCATTGCTTAGGAAATGTTTAAATCCATTAAAAATATCATCTATCTGAGTTGGATATGTAAATTTAGGAACAAGTCTATATGAAATTAATACTACATTAAATCCCTTTTTATTAAAATATTTACCTATATAAGAATATCGCTTTGGACTTCCATGCCACCAGCTTCCACCATGAACAAAAAATATTATTGGACTTTTGTCATCAAAATTAAAAAACTTATAATATTGTCTTTTATGATTTCCATAATTAGTATCATAACTTTGTATGTTAGAATCTTTAATATTTGCAGTCACAATGTTATATACCAAAGGAACTTTAAGCATGTTTTCTTTTAGTCTGTTTTTGTTCATGTAATTTCTCTCCTAATCTCTTTTATTTAGAAGTACCTCAATAAAAGCTTATTGAGGTACTTCTAATTATTTATTCATATATGTTATTATATCTAAAGATTGTATAATTTCAATATCTGGTACATCCCCAATTAAATAAATCGTGTAAATTTTATTGTTCTTTAATTCAATTTTTTTACTTATTCTTATTCTATCATAGTTTCCTTCCGATTCCACATTGCTTTCTTCTATAGCAAAATCATATACTCCTACAGGAACTTCTGCATAATTAGTTCTTTTGCCAAAAGGAATCTCATCTATCATTTTCACCCCGTTTACCGTTAAGTCTATCGGCTCCGTAGTAGGCGATAAATGTGCTATTCTAAACTTTGCACTGGAATCACAAATCTTTTCATTTGGATCTTCAAAAACTGCAAGTAGCATAAGCTTTGGCATTATACCGGTTATAACTAAAGTCCCTACATTCCCACCTGCTATAGTTAACTCTTGTTCTAGTATTAACTTTTCATCGTTTCCACATTCATATACTTTGACCGTATAATCCCCAGGAAATGTCGGTGTATATGGAACAAATTCTCTGTACCTAACATCAGAAAATACAAGTACGTCATTAATATATACATCAATTTTATCGCTATTTGCCGTAGCATTAAAAACTCTTATATATGATGCATCATTATTAACTCTTATTTTCATACATACCTCCCCCTTTAAGATAAAACATAATTTATTATATGTCTTTTATACGACATATGATACTTCAACAAATAGTGTTTATTTTTTATTACCTGGGTAATAAAACCATTGTAATCACTAGCGTCAAGGCGTTTTTTATCTTATTTTATCATATCGATGTAAGCTTTTATATTTCATTTTGTCATCTATTGTTATATTTACATTTAAAATAAAAATTCAGCATCACTCGTGTCGTCATTAAGTTTCCCATTTATATAAAAAATTTCTATTTCCCAATACAAAATCACTTTATTCTCATATATTTTATTGCTTATTGTATTTTTCTTGATATATCTTTTGTAAGCGTAAAAAAACTTCTACAAATTTATACTTTGTAGAAGTTTAATATATAATATATTAATTTTTCCTATTTAGCATCTTTATTTATTGATATTACTCTACTTTTTTTCTCACTGACTTTCGGTTTTTTCTCGCATTCTTTACAACCTCTCAGCTTTTTCATAAAGTTATCTAACATTTCAACTATATTGTATTTATTTGCTAGTTCAAAATTTTTGCAATATCTGGCTTTAAAGAATATTTCGTCTGGTATCCCAGTTTTATATATGTCACATATTGGTTTTCCATTTTTAAATTGTACAAAATTCTTACTTTTTAGAGTATGCTTGCACTTATGACATTTTCTAGTTTTTAATCTCCCCATATTCTCCCCCCTAAGCAAAGCTTTTCTTTTGCTTTATTTATATTTTACCATAAATTTCAAAATTTATATACTTCTGTAAGATATTTATTTAACATAATTTTAATCTTGCTATATTTATTAAGTTCAAACTAACAAAATACTTTTTTAATATTTATTGATTAGTTATTTTATTGTTCTGCTTTATCCAATTTATAGTATCGTTTATAACTTCATCTTTATTAATTTCATTTAGCATCTCATGTCTTCCCCCACTATACAATTTGAACTCAACATTTTCTATGCCCACTTTTTTATAATTTTCATACAACTTAATTATACCTTTCCCAAATTTGCCAACAGGGTCTTTATCTCCTGCAAATATATATATAGGCAATTTAGAATTTATTTTCCCCAAATTATTTATATTTCTAATTTCTTTAAATAACTTAAATAAATCATAAAAATATCCATTGCTAAAAACCACTCCACAATATTCATTTTCTATATATTTTTCAACTTCTTTAAAATCTCTGCTAAGCCAATCAAATTCTGATTTATTTGGTTTAAACTTTTTATTAAATCCTCCAAAAGCTAGTTTATCTATTAAACAAGCCTTTTTTTCTCTTCCTTGTATTTTACTCATAACTTCAGCAACTAAGAAACCTAAATCAACTTCTATTCCATACAATCCATTTGTTCCAGAAAGTATTACTCCGTCTATATCTTCACTATAATCGATTATATACTTTTGAGCTGCAAATGATCCCATGCTATGACTAAATAAAAATATAGGTAATCCATTATTTTCAGTTTTTATGATTTTGGTTAATTTATTTAAATCTTTTACTATACAATGTATGCCGTCCTTTTGTGCAAGTATACCTATTGTATTTATATTTTTTGCACTTTTACCATGTCCTCTATGATCATTTATATATACTATGTACCCATTATCGGTCAAGCAATTTGCAAATCTTTTATATCTGCTAGCTTCTTCTGCCATTCCATGGGAAATTTGAACAATTCCCTTTATATTTTCTTTTTCTATTGGCTCATATTTATATACATATATGTCAGTGTCTTCTTCCCCTTTAAATGTAAAATTACTTATTTTCATAAATCCCTCCACTATTACAATAATTTAAATTTATGTATATTAAAATTATTTTATTATATTATATCATTATGTGATCAATTATTTAAATATACTTGGCATAATAATGCATAATTGCAAAATAAAAGGAATATATATGTATATATTCCTTTTAAACAATACTTTATTTTATAAATCCATTCTTCCTTTGTAATCACCATTACCATTTTTTATATGGCTTTTTCTATTCATTGTTTTCTTACTATATTTAGCTTCACCTTCAGATGCAAGCTTTGCATTAACTTCTGTTGATTCACATCCATTTATGCCTAACTCTTGTGCAATCTCTTCTTTATTTTGTTTGTAAAGTTCAACTTTTGTTAAATTTTGTTTTTTATTATTAGTCATTTTCATACTCCTTTCTAAAATATACTCATCTTTATTGTGCTTATTTTCATAAATTAAATTCTAGTAAATCATTTACAAAAAATAAAGAGCATATGCTCTTTATTTTTAAAATCCAAACTGAAGTCCTATAACTAAAAATCCAATTCCAAGTATTGTAATTGTAACTAGTAAAGGAGCTATAAATTTAAGCCATTTATCCCAAGGAACTCTAGCTACAGCTAATGCTCCCATTAAAACTCCAGATGTAGGTGTGATCATATTCATAAATCCTGATCCAAATTGAAATGATGTTACTATTTGCTGTGCTGAAACTCCTACCAAATCGCCAAGTGGTGCAAGTACTGGTATTGTAAGTGATGCAAGTCCTGATGATGATGGTATTAATATAGTTAAAGCACTTTCAAGCAGGAATGTTAGAACTATAAATATCGACTTTGGAAGTCCATTTAATAAGTTTGCTGCTGAATTTAATATACTATCTATTATAAATCCATTTTGTGCAATTATTACTATTCCACGAGCCAAAGCTATGGCAAGCCCTGCTGTAATTAAATCTTTAGCTCCTTCTTCAAAAGCTTCTACAATTTCAGATTGTTTTAATCCTCCAAATATTCCTGACAATATTCCCATTGCGCAGAATATCATACAAATTTCTGGTATGTACCATCCTTTTGCAATTACTCCATAAACCATAGCTGCCATACCAACAGTAAATGTAACTAAAACAGCTAACTCTTTTTTAGTAAAAGGTTTTATAGATGATTGTCCCATTACAAAATGTTCTCTATTTTTTTATCTAATTCGTATACAATTGATTTTGCGGATTTTTTAACTTTATTGGCATGTAACATAACAAATGCAATAGATATCGCCATTATAATTACAAAAATTATACTTCTATATCCAATCCCTGAACCGGGTGCTATATTAGCTAAAGCTTGTGCTATGCCAGTTGAAAAAGGATTTATTGTTGATGCAGCAGTTCCTGCAGCTGCTCCAATAAATACCACTGACATTCCAGTTAGGGAATCATAACCCAAACTTACCATCATAGGAATAAATATAATGTAAAAAGGAAGTGCCTCTTCGTGCATTCCAAAGGTTGTACCTCCTAATCCAAATAAAATCATACATATTGGAATAATTAAAAACTCCAATCCTTTCATTTTAGAAATCGTATGCCCAATACCTGCCTCTATAGCCCCAGTTTTGTTTACTATTCCAAAGGCTCCTCCAACTAATATTACAAATCCTACAACTTCTGCAGCATCTATAAATCCATCTATTGGAGCTTTAAATATTTCTGGTATACCTTGTGGATTAGATTCTACTACTTTATATGTTCCTGGTACAACTACACTTCTCCCATCAACTTCAGTTCTATCAAACTGTCCACTTGGTATTATCCAAGTTAATCCAGCCATAACTATAATCAATGCAAAGATTATCGTAAAAGTATGAGGAATGCTAATCTTTTTCTTTTTTGTTTTTGTTGTTTTCTAAAATCTCTGATTTACTCATAATTCATCTCCCTATAATAACCCCTTTTTTCATTTTAGATTGATAAATTTGTGACAGTCCTTTATGTCAAATTCTATATTTATATAACTCTTTTCACTAAAATTATAGCATATCTTGGTAATTAACATTTGAATTTTTTAATTTTTTCTTAAATTTATAATTTTTAAACTCAATATATAAAAAAGCATAGGCTTAAGCCTATGCTTTTCATTTATTTTAATATTTCACTTAATGCTTTTGCTACACCATCTTCAGTGTTTTTGCAAGTTATAAAGTTTGCATTCTTTTTCACTATATCTTCCGCATTACCCATTGCAACACCCATACCAGCATATTTTATCATACTTAAATCGTTATGATTATCTCCAAAAGTTATTATTTCACTTTTATCTATATCTAAGTATTTACCTAAACTTTCTACAGCACTACCTTTATTAACGCCTTTTTTCATAATCTCAATATTATCAAAGAAAGATTTAGTCAATTCTATATCTTCTATAGTTTTCAATTCACATTCTACTTTAGATAGTAGTTCTAAGTTACTTTCTATAATTAAAAATTTCAAAATATTTTTCCCTAATATTTGTTCTTTTATATTTTCAGTTTCAATTATCTTTATATTTAAATCTTCTTGCATTTGATATTTTCTAAGCCATTCATTTATATATGTAGTAAATATAGTATCATCTGTAAAACACTGATAATATATATTATTTTTTTCTAAAACATCAATTATGTTGTTACATATATAATTTTCTATTTGGCTTTCATATATTATATTCCCATTTGACTCTTTAATTAAAGCTCCATTACAACATATTATAGGAGTTTTTATTCCTAACTCCCTAGCATACTTAATAGTTGATTCATAAATTCTCCCTGTTGCAATAGCTACATTAACCCCTTTATCAGCAGCAAATTTCAAAGCTTCTTTATTTTTCCGGCTGATTTCATGCTCTCCATTTAACAAGGTTCCATCCATATCTGTTACTATCAATTTATAATTCATATTTGCCTCCTTTAAATGCCTATTTAATTTCGATTATATTATATTCTAGTATATTAATACCATTTCCTTCTTATTTTTACACTTTTGAATCAGTTTTTGATAGTAACAATTTATTTAAACTACTTTTTTTATTCTATCAAGAGATTTTTTCTCTAGCATATTTCTCATTTTTTTCCTATCTTCTAAAAATCTATTATATATTTCATCTGAAATTTTAGTATTTCCATATACTCTCCAATACTTTGTCTTCTGAAGTTCATAATTACCATAACCCATAAATCCTACTACATCTTTTAGTGGATATCCTAAAATATGCCTATTTCATGTGGAAATTCATTTTCTTTTAGCTTATCTAATAAGCAATTTATATAATTATCTAGCGTATAGCAATTTGGATATCCTATAAACCTAAGAAAATTTACGCATTTTTTATTTTTTAAAGTTTCCGATAGAGCATCTTTATTTATGAATAGTATTTTTATTTCCCCATTATCCTTATAAACTATCTCATATTTTAATCTAGAACAGCTTTTGAAAAAGATTCTATTTCTTTTATTTTGTATTCTTTATTGTTGTCATTAAGTGAAATATTTAATATTTCACTAGGCTTTGATCCTAAGATTACAGGCCCTAAAAGTTCTAATATCCATTTTATGTATGATGAATCTATTCTATTTTTACATGAGTAATCACATTTTATATTCATATTAACCTCCATTTAATTGAAAATCATTATCGTATTTAAATTTTATCATAATTGATAATGATTTTCAATATCTTTTTAGTTATATATTAAATTTTATTGTTCTAATCCATTTAAATTTCATTTAATTAAATTATTTTACATTTTATATAAATTTATGTTAAAATTTACTTGTACGATATTTATACAATTAAAAGGGAGATGGATATATGAAAACTCAAAGATTAAACGCTGTTCTTGATCAAATGAAGAAAAATAGCATAGATCAAATGTTAATTAGTGATCCATATGCAATATTCTACTTAACAGGAAAAATGATACATCCGGGAGAAAGATTATTAGCATTATACATAAATGTTAATGGAAATAATAAAATGTTTATAAATGAATTATTCCCTGTGAATGAAGACTTAGGTGTTGAAATGATTTGGTTTAACGATACTCAAAATTCAGTTGAAATCGTTTCCAACAATATAGATAAAACTGGTACTATAGGTGTTGATAAAAACTGGCCTGCAAAATTCTTATTAGCTTTAATGGATTTATCTCCAGAATGTAAATTTGTGAATTCTTCTTATATAGTAGATACTTTAAGATCTTCTAAAGATGAAGAGGAAAAAGATTTAATGAGAAAAGCTTCTGCTTTAAACGATGAAGCTATGAAGAGATTAAAATCTACTATAAATGCAGATTTAACAGAAAAACAACTTGCTAACAAATTATCTGGAATATATGAAGATTTAGGTGCTGATGGTTTCTCATTCTCTCCTATAATAGGATTTGGACCAACTGGAGCAGATCCACACGGTACGCCTGGTGATAGAAAAGTTAAAGTTGGAGATGCTATAATACTTGACATAGGTTGTGTAAAAGATAACTACTGTTCAGATATGACTAGAACAGTATTCTATAAAGAAGCTCCTGAAAAAGCTAAAGAAGTATTTGAAATAGTTTTAGAAGCTAATAAAAGAGCTATAGCTTTAGTTAAGCCAGGTGTTAGATTCTGTGATATAGATGCAGCCGCTAGAGATTATATAACAGAAAAAGGATACGGAAAATACTTCACTCATAGAACTGGTCACTCTATAGGTCTTGAGTGCCATGATATGGGAGATGTTTCTTCTGTTAATACTGATTGTGTTCAAGAAGGTATGATATTCTCTGTTGAGCCAGGTATATACCTACCAGGTGAATTCGGAGTTAGAATAGAAGATCTAGTTCTAGTTACAAAAGATGGTCATGAAAACTTAAATAAACATGATAAAGAATTAGTTATAGTTGGATAAATTTTAAAGCATAGACAAACATTTTGTCTATGCTTTTTTATGTCTACATATTTATAATTTATACAAAAAAAAGATTATCTTAAATAATTTAAGATAATCTTTTTGATATATAATAATTTATTTAATTTTTAAGCAAGTTCAGTTGCATTCCCCATCGCTCTTGTAAGTATATCTTTTACATCTTGATGAGTTGCTTTTATTGGATTAGTTAACCCACAAGCATCTTTAAGTGCATTATCTGCTAAAATATCAAAGTCTTCTACTTTAACTCCTAGCTCTTTAAGGCCTGCTGGTATATCTATATCACTTGATAATTTTCTTATAGCTTCTATACAAGCTTTTGCTCCTTCTTCATCACTCATGTTTTTAGTTTCAACACCCATAAACTTAGCTACATCCTTTAACTTAGAACTGCAAACTGTAGAGTTAAATACTTGTACTTCTGGAAGTAATATAGCATTACATACTCCATGTGGTAAATCATAAAAGCCACCAAGTTGGTGTGCAATTGCATGTACATATCCAAGTGAAGCTGAGTTAAATGCCATTCCTGCTAAGTATTCAGCATAAGCCATCATATCTCTTGCTTCCATGTTATTTCCATCTTCTACTGCATCTCTTAAATGATTATTTATAAGTTCTATAGCTTTTTGAGCACAAGCATCAGTAACTGGTGTAGCTGCAGTTGATACATATGCCTCAACTGCATGAGTTAAAGCATCCATACCTGTTGCTGCTGTTAGTGATTTAGGCATACTGACCATTAACTCTGGATCATTTACTGCAAGTATTGGCGTAACATTTTTATCAACTATAGCCATTTTTACATGTCTTTCTTCATCTGTTATTATAGAGAATACTGTCATTTCAGAAGCTGTTCCTGCTGTTGTATTTATTGAAATTAAAGGTAATTGAGGTTTAGAAGATTTATTTATTCCTTCATAATCCTTTATATTTCCTCCATTTGTTGCAACTAATGCAATTCCCTTTGCACAGTCATGAGGAGAACCTCCGCCATAAGAAATTACAAAATCACAGTCATTTTCTTTTAATATTTGAACCCCATCCATAACACTTTTTACAGTTGGATTTGGTATAGATCCTGGATAAACTACATAATCTATATTATTTTCTTCTAAAAGATCTTTTACCCCTTTGAATTCTTCACTTTTAGAAGATCTTTTTCCACATACTATAAGGGCTTTTTTAAGTCCTCTTGAAGTTATCTCTTCTGCTATTTTCTTAACGCACCCTGGTCCCATTAAACTTATATTCGGCATAAAAAATGCATAACTCATGTCTTTTCCCCCTTGTTAAACGTTTTTTTAAGCGTTATTATTTGTTTTTTATTTAACACAATATAATTATATACCACATTTTTCCTTATGTATATAGTTTTTTTGTTTTTTATATGTAAATATCATGTTATTATAAAACCAATACTATATTATGAAATGTTTTTACATGTAATGACATCATTGGTCAATATTAAGGAGAAAGTGTAATGATTTTAATTTTAAAAAAGTATAAAATGAAAATTATAGAATATGTTAAATTTAATGCTATAGGTATATCAAATTTTATAATTTCTCAAATGATTTATATTAGTTTGTATTTATTTTTAGAAATTCACTATTTATTAGCATATTCTATAACTAGTTTAATAAGTGTATCTGCTTCATATTTTTTAAATTCAAAGTTTACATTTAAAGAATCTAATTATACAGCTAAAAAGTTTTTATTATCTTCTTTAGTTTACGTATTTGAATTTTTCTTGAATATGACAATAATAATCTTATTTGTAAACATACTTCATATTAATGAGATTATAGCACCTTTATTTGCTCCAGTTTTTTCTACTCCTCCTGTCTTTTTTATGATTAGAGCTGTAATAAAAAAGATATATATTAATAGTAATCTATTTAATATATATCTTTAATTTTTTAACCACCTATTTGATTCATATTTCTTTTTGTATCACTCTTTTTATTCTCTATTAATTTGTGTTTTTCTGGTTTTTCATATATATACTTCTCTATCAAATTAGTAAACTCATTCTCATTATTTAAATACTTATTAATATCTAACTCTTCACTTGAATGTAAACACAATTTTACTTTCCCATTAGAAGTCATTCTTATTCTGTTACATTCACTACAAAACGAGCAACTCATAGGTGTAATTATTCCTACTTTTCCTTTTGAATTTTCAAGTTTATAATAAGATGCAACACTTTTTTCTTTATTTTTTATAGACTTTAAGTTTTCTATTTTATTTAAAGCTTCTTTTAAATTGATATATCCATTTTTAAATATTTTTAAACCTTCTCCTATAGGCATCAATTCTATAAATCTAACATCTATGTTCTTATTTTTTGTTAAATTTATAAATTGATTTAGTTCATCATCATTTAATCCTTTTATTAAAACACAATTTATTTACTTTAATGCCTACTTCCAAACATTTATCTATTGATTTTAATACTTCTCTTAAATCTCCACCTCTAGTTATTTTTTATATTTATCTTCATCTAGGGAATCCAAACTTATATTAACTTTTTTAATCCATTTTCTTTTAAGTTATCTATTTGTTCATAAAGACCTATAGCATTTGTTGTTATACATATATCATCGATATTACAATTTTCTTTTGTATACTTTATAAGTTCTTTTAATTTATCATAGATAAGGGGTTCTCCACCTGTAAATCTTACCTTTTTTATTCCTAATTTTGAAATCCTTTAATTATAAATTTATAATTTTCAAAACTTAATATATCATTTATATTCTTATCAAATTCAATTTTTTCAGGCATACAATAAATACAACTTAAATTACATTTATCGGTTAAAGAAATTCTTAAGTAGTCTATTTTTCTGTTATATTTGTCTATCATTTGCACACTCCACAGCTTCACCTTTTAGTATATCTATCCCATGTCCTATGGTATCTATTACAAATTCGATGCTTTCTATTGCTCCTTTAGGACTTCCTGGTAAATTTATTATAACCGTATTTTGTCTTATCCCACTTACACCTCTACTAAGCATTGCTCTCTTAGTTATTTTACAAGATTCCATTCTTATGTATTCACTAATTCCCGGAATCTCCCTTTCAATAACTTCCTTTGTAGCTTCTGGAGTTACATCTCTTTTAGAAAATCCAGTACCTCCATTAGTTAATATCAAATCTACATCTAGATTACATAATTTTATAATTTCGTTTTTTAGTTTTTCTTTGTCATCAGGAATCATAGTGTAATATTTAACTTTATATTCTTCTTTGACATTTATAAAGTCAGCCAGTTTCTTTCCTGTTATATCTTTTCTTTTACCTATAGAACCTTTGTCACTTAAAGTTATTATCGCTACATTAAACATATATCCACCTCTTTAAATCTCTTATGTATATACATAATTCTACCATATATTTTTTATGTTAGATAGTAACCTCTTTTAATATCTTTAAGTTAAAACATCAGTTACATAAAATTTTATGTAACTGATGTTTTCTATCTACTAAAATATATATTTTTATTTGTGGCATCTAATTTGCAATTTACTCCTAAAGGTATACTTATCATTGGATTACAATGTCCTGATTGCAAGTTGTATATACAAGGTTTATTGTAATTTTTAACTCTATCTGATAGTAAATCATATAATTCATAATCATCAACTTTTTCTTTTTTGCAATCTTCAAAATCTCCAAATATAATACCTCTGCATTCTTTAAATTTACCTCCTAATTCTAATTGTGTAAGCATTCTATCTATTCTATAGATTTGTTCTCCAACTTCTTCTATAAACAAAATCTTATCTTTAGTATCAATCTCATATTTAGTTCCCATAGTACTTGCTATCAATGATAAATTACCACCTATTATTTTTCCTTCTGTAACTCCCTCTACTACAGTATATAATTCTTCTCCCATAGGATTTTCTATAGTTAAGTTATCTTTCATATTAATCATATTTTTAAAAGAATTGTAAGTAAAGTCATTCCAGTTTGGTGATGTTGATGCCATTATCCCATGATAAGTTACCAAATTACAATATTGATTAAAAGCTATATGAAGTGCAGTTATATCTGAGTACCCAATAAACACTTTTGGATTTGCCTTTATAATATCATAGTTTATTTTATCAAGTATTCTAGGTGTTCCATACCCACCCCTAAGACATAAAATTCCATCAACTTCTTTGTCTTTAAACATTGTTTCTATATCTTTAACTCTTGTATTATCATCACCTGCTAAATATCCTTTATAGCTTAGATAGCAAGTGTCTCCCATTTTTACTTTATATCCAAAACTTTCAATAGTTCTTTTTATTTTATCAATTTCAAAATTTAAAGAATCTTTGCTCTCAGGTTTATATGGACTTGATGGTGCTATTATTCCTATTGTATCACCCTTTTTTAACTGTTTTGGAAATATCATAATTAATCATCCCCCATTATATAATTTAAACTTTTTATTATTTTATTATTTTTTAAATAAACTTTATCAACTCTTCTTGATGTTAATACAAGTATTTCATTTCTATTTGTATCACATAAGTTTGCAATCTCTAAAATATTAGGACCATTTTTCCCATAAAAAATAACCTCTTTTTCATAATCATTTTCATTTATATCACTTATGTCTATAATCATTTGATCCATACAAATCTTGCCTATTATATTGCATTTTTTATTATTTACATATACATAACCTTTATTTGATAGGCATCTTGGTATTCCATCTGCATATCCACACGGTATAATACCTATATTCATATCCTTATTTGCTATGTATGAATAATCATAACTTATACCTTCTCCTTTAAGAAGTCTTTTCACTTGTATTATTTTTGATTTAAATGTAATAGCTTCACCCAAATTTAAATTTGACTTGCGACTATTGTATCCATATATACTAGATCCAACCCTAACCATATCTAAATGGAAACCCTCATAAGCTACCATACCTATACTGTCACATATATGCTTTATAGGTATATCTTTGTATTTTGATATCCCATATAATATATTTTTAAACTTATCGAATTGTTCATAGTCAGATTTTTCATCTTTAAGTGCTAAATGGGAGAAAATTCCTTCCACAAATATATGATCTAAATTTATAATATCTTTTATATCTTCAAGGGTAGATTCATTAATTTTAAATCCTAATCGATTAAATCCTGTATCTATTTTTATATGAATCTTGCCTTTAATATTTTTTGTCTTGCAAATACCATTAATTATATTAGCTTGCTTAGTTGAAAACACTGTAATTGTTATGTTTTTTTCAATAGCCAGCTCCAGGTAATCATCTGGAATATATCCCATTACTAAAATGGGTAAATCTATATTATTTTCTCTTAATTCAAAAGCTTCACTTATAGCTGCAACACATATATAATCTACATTTTCTTTATCTATATTTTTGCATAGTTGAACTGCTCCATGTCCATATGCATCTGCTTTAACTACTATAGCTAATTTTGTATTTTTTGAAATATATTTTTTTATCTCACATATATTTTTATTTATTATATCTAAATCAATCTCTAAATAAGTTTCTCTTGTTAAATTCATAAGTTTCCTCCATTAATATGCTTTTTATATGTATATTTTTAGATTTAAATAACTATATCTATTATATGAAATTTAAAATTATTAATAGACAGTCCTCTTAATAATTTTAATTTTAATAAAGATTAGGGGGAAATTTTATGAGAGTATATATAAGTGCTGATATAGAAGGTACGTGTGGAATTGTAAATTGGGAGGAAACTAACCTTAATTGCGCTCATTCAGAGTATCATAAAACTCAGATGACTAAAGAGGTTAAATCAGCTTGTGATGGAGCTAACACAAATAATTGTGATTTTATTTTAGTAAAAGATGCTCATGATAGCGCTCGAAATATTAATCCATCTTTACTTCCTACAAATGTAAGCTTAGTTAGAGGATGGACTAATGGTCCTCTTATTATGATGTCAGGTATTGATCCTACTTTTGATGCAACTCTTTTTATAGGATATCATAGTGGAGCTAGTCAAGATGGAAACCCACTTTCTCATACAATGAATAGTTCTAAATATGATTATGTAAAGATAAATGATGAAATCGCAACAGAATTTATGGTAAATGCATATACAAGTGCTTACTTTGATGTTCCTGTAGCATTTTTAAGTGGAGATGAACTTCTTTGTAAAAATGCTAAAAAACTAAATCCAAATATTGTAACAGTTCCTGTATCAAAAGGAATTGGAAATGCATCTATCTCTATACATCCAGATATAGCTTTAAAAAATATAAAAGATGGTGTTGAGCAAGCTCTATCAGGTGATCTTTCTAGACATATAATAAAACTCCCTGATTTATTTGACATAGAAATCAAATTTAAAAATCACTATGATGCTTATCAAGCTTCTTTCTATCCAAAATGTAAATTAATAAATACTCAAACAATATCTTTTTCAACAGATGATTATTATGAGTTTTTAAGAATGTTTTTATTTATTTAAAGAAAGTGCTAATGATAATTAAATTTAATTATCATTAGCACTTTTATATACACTGATTTTATCTATCAATTCTTTTATAGATTTTTTATCAGTTAAGTCTATTTTTTCTTCAAATCCCCTTAAAACAACTTTATCATCTTCTGTTAAATCTGATTTGGTCTTTTTGTCTATCATGCTTTTTAGTGCTTTCATCATAATTTTGTCTATGAAGCTTAGTGAACTATAATCTAAGCCTCCTTTAAAATTGTAAAATCCAACATTTTTTTCTTCTATATTTTTAAAATTATTTTTTATTAATGATTCTTTTCTATTTTCACTTATACTTTCCATTCCAACTGAAAAAATATAAATATTCTTATCTTTTATTTTATTATAGTTTTGGTCAATAAAGTTTAATCCATTTATTTTTCCCTTATATATGCCACCTCCAAATATTATAGTTTCATATTCGTCTAAATGTTTTGACCTTATATCTGAAATTTCATATAAATCTGCATCTAACTTCAAAGCAATCCATCCTGCATATTTTTTTGTACTACCATATTTAGTTTTATATATTACTGCAATTTTTTTACTCATATAAACACCTCATCTTACAGTTATTTCTTCTTATATATACTTATATGACTCATTTGTTCATTTTCCTTTAATTATTTTTCATACTCTTTTTTATCATCATCATCGTAATCATTCCAAAAGTCGCAACTGTTGCAACAATCATCCATCCTACAAATATATTGTATTTTTCTATCATATCACCCATAATCATAGGTCCTATTGCAAATCCGATCCCTGATATTAAAGGTAGTATCGAACTTATTCTTCCTCTATGTGATGCTGGAGTGTTATTCGCAATAAACGTTCCTTGATTTATAACTATTAAAATTTCTCCTATTGTCATTAAAAATACACCTATAAAAAATAAAACTACGGTATTTACTATTCCAAACATAAAAAATGCAATTGCATAAAATAACCCTCCAATAGACATAGCCTTTAGTACATTCATTTTTGTTGTTAAAGATGTAATTATAGGTGTAAATACTATAACTACTACTCCATTTATTCCACCTAGCAATCCATAAAGTTTTGCTCCGTTTGATCCAAATAAATCTTCTAACTGTATCGGTAATGCAAATCCCCACTGTGAATATGAAAAATAGTACATCAATACGCCTAGAGAAAAGAAAATTAGTGTAGGTCTTTGAATCAGAACCTTAAATGCAGAACCTTCTACCTTTTGTTCTAAATCGCTTAAAACCTGTTCGTTTTCATAGTTTTCATCATTTATTTTTCTTTCTTTTACAAATAGAATTATTAAGACTAGTGCTATTAAAGTTGTAATTCCATCTCCTATAAATATAAGTGGTAAGTAATTTTCATACAAAAGTCCACCTAATATAGGTCCTATGCAAAATCCTATATTGCTTCCCATGTATAAAAGAGAGTACGAAGCTTTTCTATTTTTATAGGTTGTTATATCTGCATTTAAAGCTTCAAATGCAGGTGATGAAATTGAATATAGACAAGATGACAAAATCATTATTTTTGCCATTGTTGTTGAAGGTTTCATAAATCCACAAGCTATAAGTGTTAAAGCTCCAAGAAACTGGCAAATAATTATAACTTTTCTTCTTCCTATCGTATCTGCTAATTTCCCTCCAAATATCATTGCAGGTGCTTGAAATGCAGATAGTGTAGTTATAAATATCCCTGCTTCAGATATCGATAATCCGATTTTTTGAGTTAAAATTAAAGCCATTAAAGGATGTACAAAAGCCCCAAGACTATTTACAATCCTACCAATAAACAAAACGTATACTTCTTTTGACAAGCCCTGGTATGTTTTTAATAAATTGTTAATTCCCATAGCATCCCTCCTCACAAATTGTTTATACTATATAATTATATTCCTTCTAGCTCCTCTAAAAGCACTTTTAAAGTAAATCCTCCTAATATATTTGTAATTTTCCAAATATTATAAAAACAAAATAAGTCATATTAAAATATTCAATCTATTTAATATGACTTATTTAATGTTTCATTCAGCTTCATTAAGCTCTAACGAATCTTCTGTTTTAAATAAAAACGACAATTTTATTTCTGCACAAATAATAGCCGTAAATATAAATAAACTTCCCAAAATCATTCTAAGAGTTATTATTTCCTTTGCTATTATTATAGAAAAAGCATCCCAAATATCGCTTCAGTGGATAATAATATTGCTGTTTTAGTTCCATCAACTTTAGTTTGGCATATAGTTTGCCCAAGAAAACATAACGTTGTATTAAACACACCTAAAAATAGTACAGATCCTATAGTTGAACTGTTTATAGCAGTACTTGATTCTCCTGCAAAAAACTGTAATGTCAACGATAGTAAAAATGCCGTTGCCATTTGTATGCATGTAAGTACAACAGGATCATGTTCTTTTGTAAATTCGCTAGTTAAAAATATATGCATAGCAAACCCCACTGCACATATTAATGTCAGACCATCTCCAAAACTTATACTAAAGTCTGACTCTAATGAGATTATTCCTATTCCTATAAGTGCAATTAAACTACTTATAATTCCTATTTTTTCTATCTTTCGTTTATATAAAATACACCCTACAAATGGTACTATTACAACATTTGCAGCTGTTAAAAATGCGCTTTTCGCTGAAGTTGTATATTTCAATCCGAACGTCTGAAAAGAAAATGCTATAAATAAAAATATACCAAGTAATACCCCTGAAATAATATCTTTTTTATTTGTATTTCTAAGTTTTTTAAAGAATATTACCCCTATTAAAAGTGCTCCTATAAAAAACCTACCTGTCATTAATTGAAATGGCGTAAGACCATTTTCCAACCCAAGCTGAGTTGCTACAAATCCACTTCCCCAAATCAGAGATACTAATAATAATCCAATTTCTCCACTATACTTTTTTATAAAAACCCCCTCCTTTTTTACCCACTCATATTATTATATTATTTATTTAGCACTTTTTCTATAATCTATAAAAACTTTATGTATAAATTTTCATAATTGTAAAAAATTTCGCCTATTTATATAATTAGATTAAAATTATTCATATTTTTGATGTGTGTAATATTTTAGAAAATATAAAACTTTCGACGTTTTTCACTATATATTTACACTTATTTCCTTTAGTGCTAAGATTTAATTATTAAATCAATTATTCTTAAGGAGATGTTAAAAATGACTGTTAAAAATGAAGTAAAACACATAGAAGACGAATTAAAAAAAGATGTAGAATGTTTAAAATCTATACATGAAGATAAAAAAGAACTTAGACATGAAAATCATGAAGAACATAAATTTACTAAAGAATTAAAGCATGAAATGAAAAAAGAAGAAAGAGAACTAGAAAGAGAAGAAAGTAAAATAATTAAAGAAGAAAACAAAGAAATAAAAAATAGATAAAGAAATAAAAAAGAATTAAAACAATTAAGAGAAATAGTTTAAAAGCGTACCTTACAAATAGTAAAGTACGCTTTTTTAAAAACTTGGACTATTTACATATCTATCCTATATATATTAATATTGAACTATTTATTTTAATATTAATATATATAGGGAGGATTTTCATGAGCATAACTTTCATCTTAATGACTTCTATTGCATTATCTATGGATGCATTTACTGTATCATTATCTAAGGGTATGTGTGTAAAAAAATTAGATTTTAAATTGGCTCTTAAAATTGGTTTTTCTTTTGGACTATTTCAAGCTTTAATGCCTCTTATTGGATGGAAAATTGGAATTGGATTTTCTGAATATATAAAGTCTATTGATCACGTAATAGCATTAGTGCTGTTGTGTTTTTTAGGATTGAATATGATTTTTTCAAATGATGATAATTCTAACTCCTCTAAGTTGAGTAATTTTAATATATTTATTTTAGCTATTGCTACTAGCATAGATGCTCTTGCCGTAGGCATTAGTTTTTCATTTTTAAATATTTCAATACTACCAATAATACTTTGTATCGGCACAATAACCTTCATACTTTGTTTTTTAGGTGTATTAATAGGAAATAAGGTTGGGTATTTTTTAGGAAGTTTCGCTAAATTTTTAGGTGGAATAATCCTTATTTTAATAGGTTTTAATATTTTTAATGAACATACTGGATTTTTAAATTATTTCTTTTAAGTACATAGTTTAAGGTGGCATCTAATATCTAAATGTCACCTTAATTCATATTCTCCTTGTTTAGTGAGCATATACTATCGTAGTAAATACCCTTTTTCTTCATAAGTTGGTCATGACTTCCACTTTCAGCTATTACTCCCTTATCTACTACCATTATATTATCACAGTATCTTATGGTGCTTAGTCTATGAGCTATTATTATGCTAGTTTTATCTTTCATCGCATGTTTTATAGCTTCTTGAATTTTTCTTTCTGTGTTAGTATCTATACTACTTGTCGCTTCATCTAAAATTAATATTGTAGACTCTTTAAGTATAGCTCTTGCTATGCTTATTAATTGCTTTTGTCCAATACTCAAACTATCTCCACCTTCTTCTATCAATGTGTCATAATTTTTTTTTAATTTCATTATGAAGCTATGTGCATTAGAAATCTTACATGCATTAATTACATCTTCCTTTGTAGCTTCTAATTGCGAATATTTTATATTGTCTAAAATCGTTCCATTGAATAAATATATATCTTGCAATACAATTGATAAAGAATTATTAAAGTATTCTTTATCATAGTCATTTATATCATATCCTCCTATTAAAATATCTCCTTTATCGTGTTCATATAATCTATTTATAAGATTTATAATAGTCGTTTTTCCACTTCCTGTTGTACCTATTATTGCATTGCTTGTTCCATCTTTAATTTTAAAACTCAAATCTTTTACTATATAATCACCTTTTCCATATTTGAACCATACATTTTTAAATTCTATATCTCCTTTTAACATATCTTTATTTTTAATACTTTTACTTAAATGCTTTTCTTTTACATTCTCGTCTAATATTTCAAAACTCTTTCACATCCAGCTATAGATATCTGGAAAGTATTAAATAAATTTGCAAGTTCATTCAAAGGTCTAGTGAATTGTTTAGTATAACTTAAAAATGTAGCTATAGTTCCTACAGTTATTATATTTTTTATAGAAAGATATGCCCCTGCTATTGAAATAAGTGTAAATGATATATTCGTAATAACATTCATCATAGGCATAAGAAGAGAACTATATACTTGAGCTTTTAAAGATTCTCTTAAAAGCCTATTATTTATTTTATTAAAGTTTTCTACTGAGTCATGTTCATAGTTAAAGGCTTTTATTACATTCATATTTTTTATGTTTTCTTCTATGTGTGAGTTTAATAGACCTAATTCTATTTGTTGTCTTTTGAAAAATGACTTGCTTTTTCTAGCAATAAATTTGCTTAGTACAACAACTAATGGCATAGTAATTATACTTAATATTGTCAATTGAGGGCTTAGTATAAACATCATAAATACAGTTCCAAATACGGTTATACTAGATGTAATTATCTGAGTTATTGAACTTGATATACCACTACTTATATTGTCTATATCATTAGTTATTCTACTCATTAAATCTCCATTTTTATGTTCATCAAAATATGAAATAGGTAACGTTTGTAATTTCGAGAAAATAGATAATCTTATATTTTTTATAACCCTTTGAGACATGTTTATTATTATAAATTCCTTAAATAAGCTTACTACTGAATCAATTAGATAAAAACTAACTAAAGCTCCCAAGGTTATTTTAAATATAGATTTACTAAATTCATTGGTATCTATTATATCTACACACTTTCCTATTAACAGTGGTATTAATATAACTATTAAACAATCTAAAAAAACTAAAATACTTATTAATATTAATGTTTTTTCTCATTTTTAAAATACTTTAAAAGCGTAAAAATTGTTTTTCTAGCATTCTTGGGTTTCTTCTTTGGTGTAAATCTGCTTTCAATCTTACTTTTCATCGATTATCCACCACCTTTATACATCTGGAGATATTTGAGAGCTATATATTTCTTTATATATTTCACATTGTCTTAATAGGTTGTTATGGCTATCAAACCCAACTATTTTACCATTTTCTAAAACTATTATTTTATCCATGTCTAATATAGAGTTGATTTTTTGAGAAACTACTATGTATGTAGTATCATCTATATATTGTTTTATATTATTTTTAATTTCATTTTCAGTTTTTATATCCATAGCACTAAATGAGTCATCTAAAATTAAAATTCTAGGATTTTTTATTAAAGCTCTTGCTATGCAGATTCTTTGCTTCTGACCTCCAGACAAATTAGATCCATTTTCACCAACCATTTCTTCATATCCACTTTCAAAGTTTTTTATGAATTCATCACAACCACATATTTTACATACATTTATAACTTCATCTAGTGAAACTTTCTTATTTCCCATTTTTATATTATTGATTATACTTTTATTAAACAAAGTACTTTTTGTGGAACTAATCCAATATAACTTCTTAAATTTTTACTTTCTAAATTATTTATATTATTTCCATCTATTTTTAAAGTTCCTTTATTTATCTGATAAAATTTCATTATCAAATTTATTAAAGTTGTTTTTCCGCTTCCTGTTGGACCAATTATTCCTATGTGTTCTCCTTTATTTATTTTAATACTTATATCATCTAATACTTTTTCATTGTCAATATATGAAAATCCACATTTTTAAATTCCAAACTACCATTATGCTTATTTTTATATTCCCACTCTTATCTATACTATTTTCAGTGTTCAAAACTTCTATAACTCTTTCGCTAGATGCTTTAGCTCTTATAAATACATTAAAGATATGTGCTATCATAAGCAGTGAAGTCAAAATCCTCCCTATATAATTTATGTACGCTACAATAACACCTACTTCAATTTCATTATTTAAAATTAGTTTTGATCCAAAGTATAATATAATAGCTATTATTATATTAGAAATTAGAGTTATAGTAGGCTTAAACACAGCACTAATTTTCATAGCTTTTTCTGTTACTTCTAATAAATTCGTATTTACATTTTCAAATTTTTCCTCTTCATATGCTTCTCTATTAAATAGTTTAACTATTCTTATATTACATAAATATTGTCTTAGATTTGAATTTAAATTATCTAAAGATATTTGAACTTTCTTAAAATAAGGCGTACCTATATTTAGATTTATAATAATTATTCCAAATATAATTATTATGCCAACTAATAAAACTATTGACAGTTTTAGATTTAACTTCATTGCTAATACAAAACTTCCTATGCAAAGTATAGGTGCTTTTATTATAATTCTCATTAACCCATTTACAAATTGTTGTATCTGATTAATGTCATTAGTGCTCCTAGTTATTAAAGACCCTTTACTTATTTTATCTATATTCTCAAATGAGTACGAATTTATATGAGCAAATACATCACTTCTTAAATCTCTAGCAAATTTTTGAGATACATTTGTTGAAATTATACTTCTTAAAATAGCAAAAACAGCACCTGCTATAGTTATTACTACCATTAAAATACCTTTATTTATTAGATAACTCATATCTTTGTTAGATATCCCAATATCTATAATATTTGCCAATATAGTGGGCTGCATTAAATCACAAACAGCTTCAAAACTAACTAACACTATACCTAAAGTAAATAAAACAAAATACTTCTTCATATAAACTACAAAGTACCTCACAGGTCCACCTCCCCAATATATTTATATGTACTTTATACTATCTATTATATCCATTTTATATTTTATAATAATAAAAAAGCTATCTCATAATTATGAGATAGCTCCTATTTTTTATTAGATAAAAAATATCCAATCCATATACCTAGTGCCAAGGTAATAAGTGTTGTAAAATTTATTCTCGTAAATAATACTCCAGCTAAAACTCCTATTGCTATTCCAACAACCATACAGTTATTTTTCATATATTTCCTCCATAATAAAATCTATACTATAGAATATGAATATATGCTTATAAATTAACCATTAATTTTTCTATATAAAATAAATTAATAATCCTACTATAATTGATGGAATTGTGGTTATTATAGTTGCCCATAAAGCAGACTTCTTATCCATAGCTAATAAAGGGAATAATGCATCTCCATCTTGAGATATACTATTTGCAACTAATGCTGCAAAAGGTAAGCTTCCTTTTAAGTAAAATGACATCACTACAATTTGAACTCCACACCCTGGTACAATTCCAAGTGCAGCTCCAGCAAATACACTTATAACTCCTGCTCCTAATATTAATTTTACTAGTGCTTCTTCTCCTCCAGCCATAAGTATAATTAAATCATATAATACATATGCTAAGAAAATCCAAACAATAACAAAGGATATTTCACTTACAGAATGTATTAAAGTTTCTTTTAATGACATAAGTTTATGTTCATTTTCTTCAAAGTTTTCATTTTCAATAACCTTTTTAGTCATTATCATATATATAAAAGATGCTACTATACCTAATATAGCTATTATTTCTTCAAACGAATGCATAGCTTCTATAAATCCAAACTCTAACCCTGAATGTGCTAGTATCATAAATACACATCCCGTTATAAGTAATAATAAATATATTTTATATCCTATCCCATGAACTATTTCATATGCTAGATGATAAAATTTGCTACTTTTTTGAATATCACATAAATTAGAAGTCGACGTTCTTGAATAATTATTAGATTTGTCTTTATTCAAATCAGACTTACATTTATGTAGTTCTAATCTTTCTTCTGTTTTAAAGTGATCAACTATGTATCCAGTTAAAATACCAACTAAAAAGCTTATAGCCGTTACTAAGATATATGCTTTAAAATCAGTTGTCATCATTAAAAAGGCACTATCTCCCATACTAGCAATCAAACTCGCTATTATCGTTCCAAAGGTTACCTTATTACTTATAAATAGCGGCATTAAAACTATACTTCCTCCACAACCAGGAAGCGCTCCTAACAAAGCTCCAAATAGTGGCTGTAATTTTTTATTTTTACTTATTATTTCTACGAAACTTCCGCTTGTTTTGTAGTTTATAAATCCAAAAATTAATATAGACATGCTGACTAGTGAACCCACATGTAAAAAGGTCTCTTCAGCACTACTTATCAGTATACTCATAAATCATCCTCCGAAATTTTTATATTTTAAATTATACTATTTTATTTTTCATTTGTAAATGATTATCCATATCATTTGTTTTTTTATCTATATTTAATTTATGTCCAATGCATTCCATATTAATCATATTTTTCTTTAATATTAACACTTGATGACCCTTTCATGGTATTTTTTTTGAAAAAATAAAAAAAGTAAAATAAGACAAGACTATTTTACTTTTTTATTTTTTTGATCTATTATTGTTTTAGTTGTATCTATATCTTTTGCTATACATCTTTGTGTATTTAATCTTTCTCCAACTAACATAGTAGACATTAATGTTTTTAATTCTTCTACTAATTTGTGGAATTCTTCTGTATTTTCTAAATCTTTCTCTTTGTCTATTATTGTTTCCGTAGTATCATTCCCTTTTACTACATCTAATTCTTCATTTAATTTTTCTTCATTTAACATAGTATTAACTAGACCCTTAGCTTCATCTGCTAGTTTTTCAATTTCTTCCATACTTATGTGTTCATCTTCTTTTTGATCTATTATTGTTTTAGTTGTGTCTATATCTTTCGCTATACATCTTTGTGTATTTAACCTTTCACTTACTAATAATTCTCCACCTACACCTTTTAAATTTTCAACTAAGTCAGTTAAAGATTTATGTAGTTTTCTCATTTCTTGTTCATCAAGTTCTCTTTTTTCTTCTTTTGATCTATTATTGTCTTAGTTGTATCTATATCTTTTGCTATACATCTTTGAGAGTTTAATCTTTCACTTACTAACATAGTATCCATTATACCTTTTAATTCATCCTTAAACTCTTTTAGTAATTCATTTATTTTTTTCATATTTACCACCCCTCAAAATATTTTTATATTATATATATTACCCTATTTTGCCATAATAAAACAAGATTTTATTTAAAATTTTACCATTTAAATTAATTGTCGATTGTTGTTATCTGTTTTTCGCTATTTTTATGTGTTTTACTATATTTTTTAAAACATTCTTTCATTAATTATGAGTTAAGGTCATATAATCTTCTCTAGGAGGTGCTTTGATTTGAACGTAAATCTAAATTTGTTATCTACATTATCTATAGCTATAGTATTTTTCATAATTGGTACTTTCTTAAAAGATAAAATTAAATTTTTCTCAAAATTTTGTATCCCATCACCAGTTATAGGTGGATTACTTTTCACACTTTTATCATTATTTTTAAGAATTTTCAAT
Organism: Paraclostridium sp. AKS73; assembly: GCF_025671395.1. Lineage (NCBI taxonomy): Bacteria > Bacillati > Bacillota > Clostridia > Peptostreptococcales > Peptostreptococcaceae > Paraclostridium > Paraclostridium sp. AKS73. Next base: position 54,537 of record NZ_JAIXHU010000007.1, read on the forward strand.
ATTGTAAACATAAGTGTTTCTCAAAACTTTATATCTATATTTATGACTGCTTTTTTCACAATATTAGGACTTAATGCTAGTTTTAAACTTGTAAAAAAGGAGGAAGTTTACTATTTAAGTACTGGATTCTCTGTGGCTTTTTAGCACTTTCTCAAAATATAATAGCTGTTTTGATAGCTAAAATTACTAATATTCATCCATTAATAGCTCTTATGTGTGGAACTATATCAATGGAAGGCGGACATGGAAATGCAGCCGCATTTGGCAGTACTATAGAAAAATTAGGAATAAACGGTGCTGTTACCATAGGTCTTGCTTCTGCAACTTTAGGTATAATAATAGGGGGACTTTTAGGTGCTCCAGTGTCAAGATATTTAATTGAAAAGAACAATCTAAAACCTAAGTTTAATCCATATCCTAAGTTATATAATAAAAAATGTAATTTTTTAACTAAAAGCTTTTTAACTAGAAATTCTAAACCTAATATTTTTACCCCAATAAATTTTTTTGAACATACATTAGTTATTCTTCTATGCTTGAATTTTGGAGATTTAATCGCAAGGACAATATATTTAAAAACTTCCATCGTTATCCCAAGTGTGGTAGGTTGTATGATCGTTGCTTGTATATTTAGAAATTTTAATGATAAAGCCAAATTAATAGATTTAAATTTCTATATACTAGATTTCGCAAGTGATATAGCACTTTCAATGTTTTTAATAATAGCCCTTATGAGTATAAATCTATTAGATTTATCAACTATTGCAGGTCCTATGATTTTAATAATTTTTGCTCAAGTTATATTCATACTAATTTACTCAATCTTTGTATGTTTTAAAGTTTTAGGAAAAAATTTTGATGCAGCCGTAATGGTATCAGGTATTATAGGTCATGGAATAGGAAATACACCTAATGCATTAGCTAACATAAATTCTGTTACCCATAAGTATGGTCCATCTGAAAAAGCATCATTGATAGTTCCTTTAGTAGGAGCATTCTTGCTAGATACTTTTTCACTCCCATGCATAATAATTTTTATAAATCTTTTTAAATAACTTACATACTAATTCGTAACATTTGTTACAGATTTTTTTATTTGTTTAATATATAATAATCTACATAATTTATCACTTAGGAGGATTTTTTTATGTCTTGCGGATGTGCAAATACAAATAAGAATGACGGAAAGCAAGTTGTTGATTTAGTTAGAAGTAAAGGTAAGGCTGATTTTCCATTAAGAACACCACATAAAATCGTTTGTTCCAATTGTAAAAATACATTTATTATGAATACGCATGTTGACAAATGCGATCATTGCAACATGACTTATGGTGTTACGCCTTGTAGCTCTATGGAAAAAGAAAATATTAAGGTAGCTGGTATAAATTATTAAAACTCCCATTTAGGGAGTTTTATTTAAATTGGTCTTCATTTAAATTTTCATCTTCATTGTCAATTTTATTTATAAACTTATTCATTTCTTCATTTGATGAATGTTCTTCATTATCATAACTTAATCTATTACTATTAAATTCTTCTATTTTAGATTTTAATTCATAGTCTTCATTTTCTTCATATACATTTTCTAAGCCATAATCATAATCATAATCATCTTGCTTTGCCTTAACTTTTTTATATACCATTGTAGCACCAATAGTCGCGGCTCCTATTCCTAAAGCTGTAAGTGTAGTTATTTTGCAGCTTTGTTTCTTTTAGTTTTCTCTCCAATTCTTTTCTCTTCTTTTATATTTTATATATTTTTTAGCTAGCATATAAAAAACTCCCTTCATCTATTTTTTATAACTGTAATCAATATTAGTATTTGGAATTATTTTAAAAAAACACAATTAATTATTGTTATATTAGGAAATTTTATGCTATACATATTTTGTTAATTGCTTTAATATATTATTAGTAATACATTAAAACGTGAAGGAGGGTTTCATTTTGTTATTTTATAAAAAAGAAGTTCCTAAATACTTAATTTTAACTACAAACATACTTATATTATTATATACAATTTCTTTAATATACTTTATTTTCTTTGGACAATCATTTCAAATTGTACCCTGTTTTTGCTCTCTAATGATAACTTTATTTATAAAATTTGCAACCAAAAAATTTATTAATGTAATTTCTCCTATTTTAATTTTTCAATACTTATATTTACTTTATTTTCATCTTACTTGGGTTCTTGTTTCGATTTTTATGGAATAGTCAATCATTATGATGATATAATGCATTCTCTATCAGGTGTTTTAGCCGTTTTATTTGCATATGATGCATTGGTTCTGTTAAATTCTAATTCAAATACACTGATTGATAGAAAAGTTATCATTGTATTTACATTTTGTTTTAGCATGGCTATAGCTGGTTTATGGGAGATATCTGAATTTTTAATAGATAGCTTTTTGGGAACAAATATGCAAGTTGGTGGACTTGCAGATACTATGCACGATATGATAGACGCTTTTATTGCTTCAATTATAACTATACCTTTATACGAATCGTTTTATAAAAAATACAAATAAATAAAAATAAACCTCACAAATGTGAGGTTTATTTTTGTTTATTTATATTCTCCGTCTGAGTATTTCTTTAAAATATCTACAAATCCCATTATCTCTAAATTTGCATCAGTTCCATTCATTATTTGATTATAATACCAATTTGCAAATTCTGGATCTGCTAAAGTTTCATTTAATTTTACAAAATCTAAATTTCCATAGTTTTGATTATTCTCTTTCATTAGTAATCTCTCCTTAAAATAGTATTATTTAACTTATACATATATTTGTTATTCACATTTGTTTATTACTTTACAATATTCATCCTTTTTATTATTTACTTGTAAAAATTTTTTATAAATCTTTTTTATAAACTAATTACAATTCTATTTACTAATCAAAACAATTTTAATTAATTTTTATTTACAATAAAGGTTTTCATACTTATTTTGGGTACAACAAGTAACCCTGTTTCAATATTTTTACATTTTTTTAATTAAGTATATTTTCTCAGGAATTAATCTTTTTTGATATTTTCAAGTTTAATTATTTTATAATATTATATTTACGTATTTTATAGTATACTTTTTTATCTTCCATGGTAGAATATAATTGTATGAATGTACCCATTTTTACATTTTATTGCAATCTTATCTTGTTTTAATTAATATTTTTACTTATTATTGTAATTAGTTGTAGCTAAGTAATAAAAAAAGACCCTCGTGCCCTTAAAAAAGGGACGAAAGTCTTGTTATCCGCGTTGCCACCCTAGTTGTTTATATTAACAAAATATAAACCTCCTCAGTCCTGTAACGTAGGTTTACGACTAGTCTTACTATTATTTCCGACTAGTAGCTCCGGAATGGATTCAAAAACCATTGTAATGAGTTCTCACCAACCACTCACTCTCTGAATACAAACTTGCTTTTTACTATTTTCCTTCTTAGCTATATTCTATATTCTATTTATAAATATTATAGTATATATGCAATCAACTTTCAATACAAATTTTTTAATTTTTTTATTTTAATAATATTACTTCATTTAATTTTAAATTTACTTCAACAGTTGTATTGTCTTTTACGTCATCATAAATATATCCTATTACCTCTAATTTTTTTGCATCATTAGCATGTACGGAACTTAAACTTACATCTTGAGATTTTTTAATTACTTCATATGAATCCAAGTAAGTTACATTAGTGTACTCATTTTCATCATTTAACTCTGCAACTTCTAAAACTACACTTCCTATATCCTTATCTGAAATATTTTTTATTGTAATTTTAGAGCTATATCCACCATTAACTTCACTTACAAGTTCTGGTTTAGATATCCCCAATATATCATATTTTGAATCTTTTACAACTCTTTCCCTCGTAGTTGATATATCTAATTTATTAGTTTCTAAGTCTATACTTACAAGTTTATTGCCTAAGTTATATGAATATCCTGTAACTTTAACATCTTTAGCATATTTTTTATGTGCAGCTTGTATATATGCACTTTCATTTGGTTTTAATGTAATTTTACATAAAGCTTCTGTTTTTGCCAATGCAGTATTTTCTTTATCATACTCTCTGAATGTTAGTTCTATATTTCGAATGTTAAAGTCACTTGTATTTGTAACTTTAGTTTTTGTATCTATAATATTAAGTTCTTCACTATTTCCACTGTTATTTTCATTTATTATTTCTGTTTTACCTATTTTCAGTACTTTAGCATTTTTTCATTTATATCAATGTTTACACTCTCAGATTCTATTTTTTATTTATATTATTATCAGTAATACTTTCATTTGATGAGCACCCTGAAAGCATGCTAACTGTAACCATTAACATTGTACATATTATTGATGTCTTATTTATAATGTTGTTCATATATTAGCACCTCGGTTCTTCGTCTTTGTTATTATATTATACTATATATGAACTTAGTTCCATATTTTTTTTAAATTTTTTCATATTATTGTAACATTTTTCCAAATTCACACATATTTTATTCACCAACTCCAAAATCAGTATTATTATAAAGCACTTCTATTTTTCATTTTCATCTAAGAATTTATACTTTTCCTTAAACCAAGTAACTAATTCTTCATCTCTTTTTATACAAGAAGTGTTATTTATAAACACATTTATAGTAGCATGTTCAAAGTTATTCAAAACTATATCTATATCCCTATCTATCATTTCTTTAGTTTGACCTTTTATGCCTACCATCATACAAGGTGAATCAAAGTAAGCTTTTAGCTCATCTACAGTTTTAAACTTAGCATTTTTCTTTAAAAAGTTATTTCTAAAATCATAATCGAAACTTTCTACTCCAGTTTTAAATATTATAGGTATGTTAAAAAATCTTCTAATTTCGTCTAATCTATTTTTATAACACCAGTGACTTTCTAAAAATAACTTTTCTATATTTTTTTCGATTATAATACTTTTTATTCTATCTAAAGTATCTTTAGGAAGTTCAAAACAACTTCCTGAGTTTATAACTTCTAATACTTTATATTTTCCCGTAACATTTTCTAATACTTCAAAATTTAATCTATTCATATCTTCTTCATCATTGTCATTATCTAGAGTATAATCACAAAATGAACATTTACCCCATATACAAGGAAATCCTTTCAGAAGTACTATTTCACGTTTATTTTTATTATTGATTTCACTATATCTATCCATTGTTTATCTCCATATAACTATTTTTAAATTTTAATTTATTTATTATATTGTTTGGAACTAACGAAACTGCATATTTTACAATTACAACTGCTATAAATTTATCTGTATAGTCAGTTAGAACCTGTGTAAAAAATACGCCTACAATCTTATTAACTCCAAATACGGATAAAATTTGTACTATATATGATGATCCTGATGAAGTTACGCCTCCAAATACAAATGCTGCTATTATAGCACTTAATATAGAAGTTGGGATTGAAAAAGCCATTACTCCTATAAATATTTTACCACCTTTTAAAAAATCTTTTTCAAATATAATTCCAGCTATTAATCCCGTTGTTATCTGAACTGGCATAAAAAATAATGAATATATATCAAATGTCATTCCACTTACAAAGCTCCCTAAAATTCCTGTTAAAACAGCATATCTAGGCCCTAGTACACACGCTATAAATATAGTTCCAATCGAATCCAAGTATATAGGTAGTCTTAATGTCAGTGCTATAAACGCGCCAACTACATTTAATACAATACCTAAAGCTATTATTGTTACTTGGTATGTAGATAGAGTTTTTTCATTTAAATTAATCCCCCTATCAAATCAATTTTATCTATGTGTTTAGGAAATAGCCTTTTTAAAAACATACTCATGAATTTTTTCTCGTCAACCTCAGTAAGCACTACACTGTTATGATTTCTTTTATAAAAGTCAAATGAATCTACTATACTCTGCCCCATAGCTATTCCACTTTCAACAATTTCTGTATATGATTCAAATCCATCACACAAACTTCTATCTATAAAATACGCTACAGCTAATGGATCATTTATAACGCATCCTATTATCCCTTCTTGGTTCCAATGAAAATCAATATAAAACCTTGTTATTTGTGTTATATATTCAGATAAGTTTTTATCTAATCTATTTATAAATTCTATAATATTTGGTGTTAATACTATTTTTCTAGTTACATCTAGCCCTATCATGTGGATTTTTTTAGGTAAATTTTTGTAAACATATTCAGCTGCATGTGGATCAACCCAATAATTAAATTCTGCAACAGGCGAACAATTACCGTGTATTCTAAATGCACCACCCATAGATATAAATTCATCTAAGTTTTTAAAAAATATTTTCTTTCATAAGTGCTTTAGCAATGTTAGTTAATGGTCCAAGAGCTATTATAGATACATTTTTATTATTTTTTAGTGTTTCTATAATAAAGTCTACTCCCCCATATTTTATAAACTTATTAGGTACTTTCTCATAGAAATTTTCTCCAACACCATCTTCTCCATGTGTGTCTTGAGCTGTTACAAGTTCTCTTTTTATGGGATTTTCTTCTCCAACATATACATCTATGTTTTTATCAGAAAATCTATGAAGTGTATATAGAGCATTTTCAGCTCCAATCTTAGCAGGTACATTCCCGCTGCAAGTAGTTATTCCCAGTATTTCTAGTTCTGGTGAATTTATAGCTAATAATAAAGCTAATGAATCATCAATACCTGGGTCACAGTCAATTATTACTTTTCTTTTTTGCATAACAAATCCTCCTTAAAAAATTATTAATAAGGAGAACCTTACAACTTTTAATTTAAAGTCATAGCTAAGGATATGTCTTATATACTGCCACTATATAATTACCTTAGTTTTTTATACTTGGAGGTTCTCGAACAAGTCCTAGGTAGTCTTTTACTATCTAGAGTTTTCAATGCTTTTGCATCTGATTTTGAAGTTTTGTCTAGTTTTTTAAGTTAAATAAAACTAAACTGGTAAATTTTATTCTACAATAAATAATTAATTAATTCAACTTTTTAATGATTATCTTAATAAAAATATAATTAATATCCTGATAAAATTAAATTTTATTGCAAAATAAAAAGGAATCATATTAAACTTATGATTCCTTTTTTGTTTTTTGAACTTAAAAATATTTATATATTACTATTTATTTTTTACTTCATAAGTTGCAACTTTATAAGTTACAGGAGTTCCAGTCTGTTCATCATTATCATATTGAACAACTTCTACCTTATGTTTTCCTTCTTTCAATGAATTATCTTGTAATGTTATTGTAGTTTGAGTAATTTCTCCAAGTTGTTCTTTAGTATTAAGCATACCGTCTATATACACATACGATAATTTACTACCATCTAAATTTTCAGCAGATAAACCTATTTGATCTAATAGAGTATCTTGTCCTACAAATACAATGGGAGTATTTCTATTTTCTGTTGTTCCTCCTGGTGTAGATAAGACTACGCTACCATTACCTATTTCTTCATCTAAGCCACTTGGTATGTCTTTTTTAGAGCTCCCTTCCTCTTTAGTTGTATTTTCATTTGCTTTATTTGCTTTATTTGCTTCTTTTGAATTAGAACATCCTATCATTCCTAAAACTAACACACCTACTAAAACTAATCCTAATATTTTTTTACTCATATCAACCCTCCACTTTTATAAATCAGTAATAGTATATATCATTTGTATTGTTGTAATTTGTATTTTTTGTCATTTTAAAAATTTTATATTTTTATAATTATTATATGTAGAAAATAATTTGACTATTTTCTACATATAATAATTATAAAAAAGGTGATTCAATATGTATTTAAAGAAATTATCTATTTTGACTACTATAATCTTGTTTGTTTTTATGAGTAATGTAAATATATCCTACGCTATTAAAATCTCTCCATATGAGTCATCATTAACTTCGATTTCTAAGGACTTAGATTTTTTAGATAGCAATATGTATGTATTGGTAAATTCTATTTCTACAGAAAACTTTGATATAGACGGAGTTAGAAGACAAATTAGCTTTATCAACTCATTAATATATGATTTAACTGAACAATCTTATAATCTATCCTCAGAGCACGCTGATGTTGATGCTGCTTTACAAGCTATTTTAGGTTTTTATAAATTATCTATAATAGAAGCTAATAAATATATAGATTCCAAAGATTCAGATGATTTAATAAGTTCCATAAATGCTTTTTCAATGGGCTATACAGCTTCTATTAACTTGAGAAATATAATATTTAGGCAAGTAAATTAATTTTTTATAATAAAAAAGCTCCTTATTTAAGGAGCACTTTTAATTAATAATCTAAAATGTATATTTTTATTTTTATATTATTTATGTTATTGTATAAGTTTCTAAATACATCTTATTAATAAACTAATTATAAATATGATAAATGCAATTATTAATACTTTAGATTCTTTCTTCATATTTTTTAAATTAAATGCCAATTTAAAAAGAAACATTTTATAAAAATTTTTCTATTATTACTTTTAGAAGGTCTAAAATACTTGCTAATAGAATTAGTTGAGCTGTCGCCAACTGAATTATTTATTTTATTTTTGTTTCTTCTTATTATTAGGCATCCTTTCACACCCTTTTTAATATATATATTCATTGTATTTTTATTTATTCATAAAAATTTCCATATAAACACTATAATTTGTTAAGGTTTTACAGCATTATATTTTTTGATATTTACATATAATATTTAATAAATTTTATAGTTTATTTCCTAGATACTTTAATACTTTTACTACTACAAAAATATTTTAATATACATGCACTATAAAAAAGAGGTGGACATATGAACTTTAAAAAAATTAAAATTATAATAATCATGACTTTAACTATTTTAACTTGTAATTTAAATTTTGTTTCAGCATTTGAATGTTTAACACCTAGTTCTATCTCGCAAGACTTAATTAAAGATTTAGACTTAATAGATAATAATATGTATATGCTTATTAATACTATATTAAAAGATGAACTTAACGAAGATTCTGCAAAACAACAAATTAGAATTTTAGATTCATTAATTAAAAACTTAAATTCAAAATCATCTACAGTACCAACGAAAGATGATACAACCGTTCTAGCTATTAAGGCCATTTTAAGTTTTTATAAAGTATCTTTAATAAAATCTGAAGACTTCTTAAAAACTGAAAACCAAGATGATTTAGTAAATGCTGTAAGTGCTTTTTCAGTTGCTTATAATTCTTCTACTACTTTAAGAAAAATCATAAGTGATTCAAAGTAATCCCATATATTTTTATAAAAAAAGCACTTATTAAATTAAGTGCTTTTTTATTTTATTTACCTGCTATAGATAGAGATTTAACTACAACAGATGGTGATCCTATATTACTTAATGGAAATTTCAAATCATTTCCTATATTTTCAATATCTTTAATTAATTCAAAAAAGTTTCCTGCCACAGTTATTTGTTCTATAGGATACGATTTTTCTCCATTTGTTATATAATATCCTTTTGCAGCTAAAGAAAAATCTCCTGTAATTGAATTTGCCCCTGAGTGAAGACCTGCAAAGTCAGTTACTATTATACCCTCATTTACGTGTTTTACAAGTTCTTCGAAAGTTAAATTTCCTTTTCTATATAGAAATTTGTTGGGTCAACACTTACAACTGATGAGTACGATGACTTAAACCCATTTCCTGTAGTTTTTGTATTTGCTTTGTGTGCAGTTTTTAGGTTATGAAGTAAAGTTATTAGTTTTCCATCTTTAACTATATCTTTTTTATAGGTTGCAACTCCTTCATCATCAAATGGTGTTGATGATAATCCATTGTCTAATAATGGATTATCTACTATTGTAACAATATCAGAAGCTATATTACTACCTTCTTTATCTTTAAGTAATGACATTCCTCTTTGAGCACTTTCTGCACTAAATACATCACTAAATGTTTCAAGTAAAGATGACATAGCTTCATTATTTATTATAGTTTTATAGTTGCCTGATTCTATAGATTTAGCCCCAATTTTAGAAAATGCTTCATTTACTGCATCTGATGCAATTTTCTTAGTATCTATATCTTTTATATCTTCAACTAATTGATATCCCATTCCATCTTGTTTTTGATTTCTATCTTCTATAACCGGAATTACATATGCCATAAGTAAATTACTCTTGTTACTTAAATTAAGATTTTTTGTATTACTAATTAAGCTTCTTGATGAACTGTATGATACTTTGCATCCACTTAAATTAATAACCTTATCACTGTAATTTTTTGTTTGTCTCTCTAAATCTATAGCTATTTCAATCAATTCAGCAGGATCTATATTTTCTAGTTTTTCTGAATAAGTTTTAACCTCACTATAACTCTCATCACCTTTATATATAAACTGCACATCTGTATTTTCTATAGATACAGCTCCTTCTTTTGCCTTTTTCACTAACATATCTATGGCTTCTTCATCTAAAATTTCAGTATACGAATATCCCATTTTACCATTTATTAATCCTCTAAATGAAAGACCTATATACTTATCAATATTATATTTTTCTAATTCAAATTCATAAACAGATATACTTATATTTTCTCCATCAGAATAATAAACTTCGCAATCGGTAAAACCTTCTTGCTTAGCTCTTTCAAATAATTGATCTTTAAATATATTAAATTCCATAATTACTCCTCCGATCTTCCGCCTACAGTAATTTCTTTAACTCTTATCATAGGCTGACCCACATTTGTTGGTATACTACCTGAAGATGAACCACACATACCTTGAGCTTGCTTTAGGTTATCAGACACCATGTCTATATTCATAAGTACTTCACTACCTTTTCCAATTAAGCTTGCTCCTCTTACAGGTTCTTTAATCTCTCCATTTTTAACAAGGTAACCTTCAGCTACTGCAAAGTTAAACTCACCTGTTACTGGATTCACAGATCCTCCACCCATTTTTTTTGCATAAAGTCCATTATCAATTGATTTTATTATATCTGCTTCTTTATCTTCTCCAGCTGCTATGTATGTATTTGTCATTCTTGAAGTTGGTGCATACTTGTAACTTTGTCTTCTAGAACTTCCTGTAGCTTCCATATTCATTCTTCTTCCATTTAACTTATCTATCATATATGAATTTAAAATACCATTTTAATCAATGTATTTTTTTGAGTTAAATTTCCTTCATCATCTACATTGCTAGACCCCCAGTGGTTAGCTAATGTTCCATCGTCAATTGCTGTAACTTTTGAAGATGCAATCTGTTCACCTAACTTCCCAGAAAATACAGAGTTTCCTTTTGCTACTGATGTAGCTTCTAATGAGTGTCCGCATGCTTCGTGGAATATTACTCCCCCAAATCCATTATCTATTGCAACAGGCATTTTACCTGCAGGGCAGTTTTTGGCATGTAACATAGTATATGCTGTTCTAGCAGCTTCTTTACCATAATATTCGGGATCTACTTCTTCAAACATTTCAAATCCCATAGCCCTTCCAGGACCTTCAAATCCAGTTTGATTTTCGTTTCCTTTTGATGCAATAGCACTAATACCAAGTCTAGTTCTTATACGTCTATCCTCTACATATATTCCTTCAGTATTGGCTACTAGTACCTTTTGATCTTTATCTAAATAAGTTACATTTACTTGTGAAATATCTGTACTATAATCTTTTGCACTTTTATATGCTTCCTTCATTACTTTTATTTTATCTTTATAATCTATTAAATTTGGATATAATTTTATAGGATGCATATCTTTGTACTTTATACTATTATTTAATACTATAGTTTTTTCTTCATTTAAACTTCCTAGTGCTAGTGCTGCTTTATACGCTGTATCTAATAATGAAGAAATCGAATTGTCATTAGTGTATGCATAAACACTTTTCAATCCTTTAAAAATCCTAATTCCGATTCCATAACTTCTTCCACCTAGTGCATTTTCAACTTTGTTATCTATTATACCTATTGAATTACTTATCGTATCTTCTTCAAATATTTCTGCAAAATCTCCACCTGTTATCAAACACTTTGATAATACTTTAGAGGCTACTTCTTTTGAAATCATATTATTCCTCCCATTTTTTACTATTAAGTTAATAATATCATAGTTTGCACTCAATCTAAATCGCGTGGAAAAATTTTTATAAAAAAAGTTACTAGTAAACTCTAGTAACTTTTTTTATAAAATCCAGCTTCCTTTGCACTCATAACTTTATTACTCAAACATAATGGACATGCTATTTTATCTTCATACCCATTAACTTTATATATAGTCCCACAAACAGCACATCTAAATGTAAAATATAGTGCATCATCTTCTTCAATTTCTTCTTCTATAACTATTTTTATACAATTATTATAATAAATTTCCTTTGCAATTTTATACCTTGCATTGTTTAGTATATTTTCAAATTCATCTATCTTTAAATTCATTTTTTTAGCGCACAACTTAGGTTTCAAATCTTCTATATCTCTAAGTTTTATTGCTTCAATTTCCTTTTTGCTAAGCTTGAGATCTACAGTACAAATGTCTTTTTCGATTTCCATAATGATTTTCATCCCCTATAAAAATTTTAATTTAGCAAATATACTTTATAGTATGTATATTTTCATAATAGGGTGATTGATGTATGTTTACTCATTTGTAACTTTATTCTCATGGTTTATCAACCATTCTTTTTTTTCAAGTCCCCCTGCATACCCTACAAGTTTCTTATTAGATCCCACAACTCTATGACATGGTATAACTATACTTATCTTATTTTTATTATTAGCATTTCCCACAGCTCTACAAGCTTTGTCATTTCCTATTCTAGTTGCCATCTCTTTATAAGATATAGTTTCTCCATATGGTATTTTAGTAAGCTCGTTCCATACCTTATTTTGAAAATCCGTTCCATTTATTTTTATATTTAAATCAAATAGTTCTCTTGTTCCTTTAAAATATTCATCTAACTGATTCTTAACTTCTTTTATATAACTATGTTCATCACTTTGTTTCTTTTTCTCTTCATTAAAATCTAATGCTACTAAAGAACTTTCGTCAACTACTATTCTTAAAATTCCAATAGGTGATTTATAATATCCATAATATAATTTTTCCATATCAAAATACCTCGCTTTATAGTTTTTGTTAAAAACTTGGTGGTGTTACTGCAAATATAATTTTAGAAGTTTCTTCATAAATGTTTACCCATTTGTGTCTCATATGAGGAAGTATCTTTACACTATCCCCCTTATATAGAGTTATAATTTCCTTTTCTAAATGTAGATCTACTGTCCCATCTAAAACTACAGCAACCTCCTCTCCTACATGATCCATTAATTCTTCTGAAGTTTGTGTACTTGGAGTTAGATCCATAGACATAAGCTGTATATCTCCATTAGAGCTAGGAGATAGCATCTCATACATTAAGTTATTATTTTCTGGAAATGTAAGTTTTACCCTTTTATCCTTCCTTACTACTAATTGCTTGCTATTTTTATTTTCTTTAAAAAAGTTAAATAGAGGAACTTCTAATGCCTTTGCTATCATTTTTAAAGTATTTATAGATGGATTTGACAATCCTCTTTCTATCTGACTAAGCATTGACGGTGTTACTCCTGCAATCTGTGCAACCTCTTTTATAGTCATTTGCTTTTGATTTCTATATTCTATTATTTTTTCTCCTATGTTAACATCACTCATATATATTCTCCGTTTATTTATTATTTTAACTTTAGATTATAGTAATTATGTTTAAATTTCAAGATATATATTTCTTTTTATTTTTTGAAATTTTGTTTGACTTTATTATTATCCTTTGATATAAATTAAATATAAGTTAATTTTATTCAAATAAATTAAATTATATTTAATTTATATCAATTAAAGGAGATTTTAAATATGAAAATAAATGAATTATCTACACCAAACTTTATATTAAATTTAGATGCATTAGAAAATAATTTAAAAGTAGTTCAAGACCTTTGTAATAAAAATAATAAAGAGCTTTGGCCTATGACAAAAACTCATAAATCAACTAAGTTAGCTCAAATGCAAATAGATTTCGGTGCTAAAGGACTTTTAGTTGGTACAATTGATGAAGCAGAAGCTTTTGTAGAGTCAGGAATTAAAGCAATAACATTCCCTTATCCAATAGCAAACGTTTCTAACATTAAAAGAGCTATAGAACTATCTAAAAAAGCAAGAATAATACTTAGCTTTGATAATGTTGAGTCTGCTAAGTTATGGAACGATGAATTAGTCAAACAAGATATAAATATGGAATATTTCATATTAATAAATTCAGGACTTAATAGATTAGGTGTTACTCCTGAGTACTCACCTAATTTAGCTAAAGAATTATCTCAATTTAAAAACTTAAAATTGATAGGAATAAGTACACATCCTGGTCACGTTTATGCAGTAGCTTCTCCTGAAGAAGTTTCACCTATATCTAAGCAAGAAGTTGAGCGTATGAGTACAGCTAAGCAGCTTTTACAATCTAATGGCTTTGAAATAGATGTAGTTGCATCAGGAAGCACGCCTACATTCTTTGATGTAGTAAGTGATCCTAGTCTTGATGTTTTAAGACCTGGTAACTACCCATTCTATGATAATATACAATTATCATTAGATATATGTAAAGAAGATGATTGTTCTTTAACAGCCCTTGGAACTATAATATCTAGACCAAGTGAAGATTTATTCATAGTTGATGTGGGAAGTAAGTGTTTAGGACTTGATAAAGGAGCTCACGGAAGTGCCTTAATAACAGGATTTGGAAAAGTTAAAGGACATGATGAACTTAATATCATAGGTCTTTCAGAAGAAGTTGGAAAAATCCAAATAATAGGAGCCACTAAATTAAAGGTTGGAGATAAAATTCAAATAATACCTAACCATTCTTGTTCTTGTGCTAATATGACTAGCTATCTTGTTGGTTATAGAGGTGAAGACGTAGTAGAAATAATAAATATTGATATAAGAGGAAATTCTAAAAAGCCTATATTGTAATATAAATTATAGGTGACATCAAAATATGACAGATATTATATACTATCTGTCATATTTTTCTTTTTATATCTAGTTGTCAAATCTGCTTATTTCAAATAATCTCATATCTTCATCAACTTCATTTCTGTACAACTTACTAAGCATAATACCACCAAGAATAGCAAATAATATGCCATTTGCTCCATACCCTAAGCAGTACCATAAGTTTTTATGTTTAGGATCTGGACCTATAAATCCCAAATTATCTTTAGTACTAGCAAAACATCCACAATACTTATACTCAATTTCAATGTTTTTTACGTCTTTAAACATCGACTTAAGTCTTTGTTCTAGTATTTCATATTTTTCTTGTGCTAATTTATTGTCATCAATATATTTAAATTCTACATCTTCACCACCTATAATCATTCTATTATCTACAGTAGTTCTTAAATAATTGTAAGGATCACAATTATCCCTTATTAAAACATTATCTTTCCAACCCTGTATACTTTCAATTGGTTTGGTAGCTATATTAAAAGTATTGTATTTAGTCGCAAAATTTCTTTTGGTAAATAAAGTGGTGTTATATCCTGTAGCAGCAATTACTTTTTTTGCCTTAATTCTATATCCATAACAAGTTTCTATTTCTACTCCATCATTTGTATAATTTATAGTTTTTGCCTCCGTATTTTCATATATATTTAGCCTATTTTTTTGACTTACTTCAATTAATTGATGTGTAAATTTATATGGATCAATTTCAGCTCCTCCATTTTTTGATATTATTCCACCTTTAAGATCAAAGCTATATGGATTGTTACTTTTATCTATATACTCTACATTAAATCCATAGTCTTTTCTTTGTTTAAATTCATTTTCTATAGCTTTTACTTCACTTTGCTTAGATGTATATAATAAAGTATCTCTTTTTATATAATCACAAAAATTCCCATGTTCTTTTATAAAAATTTCTATTTCATCTAGTGCTTTTAATCCTAACTTATACGCTTTTATTGCATCCTTTAAACATAGAGCTTCTTTAAGTTCAGATAAATTATCATCAAGTTCATATTGTAATAAAGATGTTGTAACGCTTGTACTTAAATGCCCAATTCTTCCTTTTTCAATTAATGTAGTATTTATATTATTTTTAGTTAAATAATACGCACATATAGCTCCAGTTACTCCTCCACCAACTATTAATACATCTGTTTCTATATTTTTGTTAAATATTTATATTGTATATCTGTATTATTTATATTTGTAAAAATCGGACTTCCTTTTACATATTCTTGCATAATTTCACTCCTACTTTTTAATTATTATTTTAGTTTATCCTTAATCAATTTTAAAATTCCTAAAATAACTTTAAAAGTAGTCAAATCACATTTTATTTATTAATTCAAACTAAATACCTCTTATATTTAAAATGCATCTCTTTCCAGGAGTATTATAACATTGGTTGCAAGATACGCATTTTGCTTTTTTCGTTCGCCTCTTTCCCATTTACTTATTAAATCTGGTTCTGCAGTTAGTGGTCTAGATAGTGAAAAATATTGTGAATACCCTTTATTCAATATATCTTCCATTATATCTAAATTTCTATTTCCACCTATAAGTATCACCGGTATGTTTACTAACTCATATAGTTTTTTAGCATAATCTTTAAAGTAAGATTCTCTATCCTTTGAAACAACGATTTTTGTTCTTGCTGCACCTAAATTATTTTCTGTTACTTCCTTGATAGACTCGTTACCACCTGTTACTTCTATAGCATTAATTCCTAAATCAGCTAATTTTTTTGCTACATATAAACTATCCTCTTGTGTTAATCCACCCTCACTTACATAGTCAGCTGAATTTAACTTTATTAATATAGGGAAACTCTCACCTACTGCATATCTCATAGCCTTATAAATTTCAAAAACTATTCTTCCTCTATTTTCTATATTTCCTCCATACTCATCTTCTCTCTTATTATAGTATGGAGATAAAAATTGGCTTAGTAAATACCCGTGCCCGCAATGAATTTCAACTCCATCGAACCCTGATTCTTTTACCCTTTTAGCTGCATTTGCATATGAATTTATTAAATAATTTATTTCTTCTTTAGATATTTCTTTTGCCCATGTCCCAGTATTTTCATTTTTAATGGTTGAAGGTCCCCAAATAGTTCTTTCTCCAACATTAAAATTCGTCATAAATCCACCGTACACTATTTGCATTATTATATTAGATCCTAGATTATGAATTTTTTGTGTGAAATCTTTATACTCTGGTATAAATGAATCATCATATATACCCATCATTCCTGGATTTGGCTGTTCATACTCAGTAACAAATGCATATCCAGTTATTATAGTTCCTACACCTCCTTTTGCCAGTTCTTCATATATAGATATTAATTCAGGAGTTAGGTGACCTTTCTCATCTGCTAAATCTTCCCATAAAGCTCCCCTTAAAAATCTATTTTTCATTTCCATATTTAATATTTTAGTTTTATCAAAAAGCGCCTTCATTTCTTCCTCCTAAAATTTTATTTGTATTAATTTAATATGTAAATTATTATAGGCCGTTTACTTTTTTATAAAAGTACGCACTTTTTCGTAAGCATTAAAGTATATATGTTCTAAATAAAAAAGTACATCTATAATTTATAGATGTACTTTTTTATTTTATTAAGCTATAGCCTTTGTAATTTCAGGATTTTTAATCATAAATTTAACTAACATCGGTATAAAGACTATTTGTATTAACATACCTGGTATAGCCTGCCCTATATTGCCAAATACAAATAACATAGGATTTACTTGTGGAGCTATAGTCAATGAAACTAAATACGCTCCTAGTACTGCAAATAATCTACCACCTATCATAGCGGCTACCAGCGATATATATATTTTTTTAGTTTTATTAAATAAAAAACCAGTTATAATTCCATATGCAAAAAGTTCGAATGCCATTATAGGCATAACCGGTATTATAGGTGGCATCCCAGTCATGATACTACTTAATATAGGTGTAACTATTCCAACTATTCCTCCACAAACTGGCCCTAATAAAAAACCGGCAATTAATACTGGTATATGCATAGGTAAAAATATTTGACCACCTAAACTAATCGTATGAAACACCATAGGTAAAATTATTCCAAACGCAATAAAAAGCCCTGATAAAACTACATTTTTACTTTTCATTTTAAATCCCCCTAACATCTTTTTATAACTAAGTAATAAATCTCATTATCTTCAAAAGCATCTACTACTTTAAGTCCCACTTTTTCAAATAAATACCTCTGATTAGTAACTGGTATTAATCTATCTTCACTTACACACTCATTTTTTCCTTATGCATATTGTTTAAAAACGCTCTACTGTTTGAATGTGCTATTATAAGTTGTCCACTTTTTTCCAAATTTTTTTCAACTAGTTTTTAATAGTATTTGTTTTATCTTTTAAATGCGGAAACATAGAGTATAAAACAATACTATCATAAGTTTCATTTATTACATCTTTCTCTACATCTAGTAATTCAAAAGATACCTTTTCAATATTTCTAAATTTTTCTCTAGCTACGTTAAGCATTTCACTTGAAATATCTACACCCTTTATATATCCATTTGGGTTTAATGATTTTAAAAAAGGTATTAATACCCCTGTCCCTGTTCCTACATCCAATACTTTACTATTATCAGTTATATTTAATTTTGATAATAGTGTATTGATTTTTTCCTCATTCACTTCAATTATACTATCCCATTCTTTAGCTATTTGGTTAAAAAACTCTACTTGATTCATTTTATCCCCCTTTTAAAATACAAAAAAGCCATGAAGGCTAAAAGCCTTCATGACTTCATTTTCAAATGTTTATTTACTATAAGTATAGTGATTTTAATTTATGCTTGTCAATTTAAAAATCCAAAAAAATTTTATTTATCCAATATCATTAATTCCTTAGGAAATTTAGTTAGTATTTGAGGTCCTTCTTTTGTTACTAAAACAGTATCCTCAATTCTAATTCCTCCCCATCCTGGGAAATATACCCCAGGTTCCATAGTTACAACGCAGCCTGCTTTAAGAGTTTTTGTACCATAATTACCTAAGAAAGGTTCTTCATGTAATCCTCTTCCTATACCGTGTCCTAACCCTCTATAATAATATTGCTCATACTCCTTAACAACTTCTCTAATTTTAGCATCTGGAACTGTTGCATGAACACCATCTTTCATATTCTCTATTCCTACAAGTTGAGCCTCTTTTATTAACTCATATAATTCTATCTGCTTTTGATTTGCTTCTCCAACTATAAAAGTTCTTGTAGTATCAGATCTATATCCATTGTACATTGCCCCATAATCTATAAGCAATAAATCTCCTCTTTCAATCTTTTTATCACTTGGTTTTCCATGAAGTAGAGATGTTTTTGCTCCTGATATTAATATCGTGTCAAATCCCAAATTATGAGCTCCATTCATTTTCATAAAATATTCTAATTTAGCTGCTAATTCTCTTTCTGTAACTCCAACCTTTATATGTGGAATTAATTCTTCTAATGCTTTATCTGCTATTTCACAAGCTTTTTTTATATTATCTATTTCTTCTTGATTTTTAACATATCTTAATTCTTCTATAAGCCCATCTGAACACACTAAATTTATTTCACTTTTATCTAGCTGAGATTTAAAAGCTTCATATTTTTCAAATGTTAAACTAGATCCTTCAAACCCTAATGTTTTTATATTATTTTTTAAGCATATATCTTCAACTGCTTTACCTATGTTTCTGTCAAACAAATGCCAATTAACTAATTCAAACCCTTTGCAAAGACTTTCTGCCAACTCCATGTATCTAGTATCAGTTATCAAAAAATTTCCTTTTTTAGATATAATTGCAAATGCATCTTCATCATTATAATTTGATATGTAATTAACATTTTGATCATTAGTTAAATAAATTGCATCTAAATTTTTTTCCTCTAGTAATTTAACTAATTTTTCTATTTTATTCATATCGCAGTCCCCCTTTTTTAGCTATACTTAAATTGTATATTTTTTATGTGCTAATTGTCAATCTCATCGTGTAATGTTTTCATAAGAATGAAATATATTTGATTTTAGATATTAAATATGAATTTTCATAAATATGACGCATACTGAACATCTAAGTATCAATTTTAAACTTTATAAAATATTGTATTATCTCTTATCACATAAAAAATAATCTAATAAACATCCAATAACTATACCTAAACTATAGCTGATTAAGTCTTCAAATAAAAAACCATGTCCTAATACCAACCCTCCAAGAGTTGTAGCTCTTATATTGTTTATCCAATCAGCTTGGTATAATTGACTTATTTCTATCGAAAAAGAAAAAATTATAGCTAGTGTTAAAGTTTTTACTAATTTTAATTTTGGAATTAAAAATCTCAATCCAAAATATACCATCATAGCCCATAACATATCTCCTACAAAAGGGGCAATAGCTTTAGGAAAGATATTCATGTATTTTCTTGATAATAGACCTATAATCATTATAAACATCGTGACTCCTAAATACTTTATTCTTATTTTCATTTTGTTTTTCCTTTTCCTTACATCTAATTTTATTAATATTTACAAATCTATAATATTCTTAAATCGTATGTTTACTTTATCTTTCAATTTATACTCACTCTTCTCTATACCACTTAAATCAACTAATATCCTTTCATTATTTTTTCCTATAATGTATCTTGTATAAGATCCTATAAAAATTTCATTTTTTATTTCCCACTCACCGTTAATATCTTTATTTAATTCTATATCTTCTGGTCTAATTAACTTTTTAGAACCATTAATTTCAATAATATTTGACTTTCCTATAAATGAGGCTACATACTCATTTGTAGGATTTCTATATATTTCTCTAGGTGTACCTACCTGAATAATTTCCCCTCTATCCATAACAACAATTCTATCTGATATGCTTAAAGCTTCTTCTTGGTCATGAGTTACAAATATCATAGTTATGTTAAACATGTTTTGAATTTGTTTAATTTCTTCTCTCATTTTTATCCTCAATTTAGCATCCAAATTGCTAAATGGCTCATCTAATAATAAAAGTTTTGGTTTAGTTATCAATGCTCTAGCTAATGCCACTCTTTGCTGTTGTCCTCCACTAAGATCACCTACATGTTCATATTCATATCCTTTTAGACCTACAATATTTATATATTCTTTTGCAGCATTAAGTCTTTCTTTTTTCCTAAAATTTGTTGTGTATTTTAATCCATAACTTATATTTTCAATAACATTCATATGTGGAAATAATGCATAACTTTGAAATACCGTTGCTATTGGCCTTTTTTCTGGAGGTAGTAAAGTTATATCTGCATCTTCCAATATAATAGTTCCGTTATCTGGCTTTAAAAATCCTCCTATAATATTAAGTGTAGTCGTTTTTCCACAACCACTAGGCCCTAATAGAGTTACTAATTCACCTTTGTTTATTTGTAAATTTATATCAGTTACTCCGTTTTCTTTTGAAAATTCTTTTTTTATATTATTTAATTTTAAAAACACCTACTGTCCCTCCTATCAATTATCTATAGTTTTTATAGCTAAAATGTTTACTGTAAAAGTTATAATTATTATCAAACATGCTATAACAGATCCTACTCCATAGTTCCCATTTTTTATGGCATTAAACATTTCTACTGTAGCTACATTAGCTCCTGGCGATATTAGAAAAATTATAGCCCCTACAGTTGTCATTGTAGATGTAAAAGTATTTATAAAACTTGATAAGAATGCTGGTTTTAATAAAGGTATTATTATATCTTTTATTATCATTAGCTTAGGGGCCCCCAGATCCGTAGCCGCTTTTTCTATTTGTTTATCTATATTGGAAAAAAGCGCACTAGCTCCTTTACTTCCAACTGATATTTGTCTAAATGTACAATTTAAAACAACTATGGCCACAGTCCCAATTAATAATAAAGGTTTTTTATTAAAAGCAAGTATATATCCTATTCCAAAAAATGTTCCTGGTATTATATACGGTAAAGATGCTATAAATTCAATAAATCTCATTCCGTATATATTTCTTCTTTCAACGTAATAAGATAGTAAAATTCCTATTGAACTTGCTAAAAAACCTGCCACTAAGGAATATTTTATACTTCTCATAAATGAATCCAAATTTGTTAATTTAAATGTTTTTATATAATCTAATGTAAATGTTAAACTTCCTGAAGCCCTATTAGATATAGCTGATATAAATATAGTTATATATTGAATTAATATTATAGCTATAAACGCCCAAGTAATTATGCCTAAAATTAACTTTACAGGTTTGGATATATTAAAATCAATATGTTTACTTGTACTAGATTTTGTTCCTCCTGATAAACTACCTATTTTTTTCATACTTTTTCTATAAAAATAAAATGCTATTATTGCAGGTATTATTAAAACAACACTCATAGCTGCAGCTTTTGGCAAATTTGCTCTTCCAATTGCCGTTAAATAAGCTTCTGTAGCTAATACATTAAAATTACCCCCAATAATTATAGGGGTTCCAAAATCGGCAAGATTTTTAGTAAATATTATAAAAAGAGTTGCTAATATACCTGGTGTAGCTAATGGTAATATAACTCTTTTTATAGTTTCAAATGATGATGCTCCTAAATCTCTAGATGCTGAAATTAATCTGTTATCTATGTTTTTAAAAATTCCAACTAGCATTAGTGATGCAAATGATATTTCTCCTATTGACTGCATTAATACTATTCCTTGCCATCATATGGATTTATACTAAGGCCTAGTAAGTCATGTGTAATTATCCCTCTTCTGCCAAATAGCACTATAAATGCTAACGATCCAACAAACGGAGGCGATATCATAGTTAAAACTAAAGAGTAATTTATAAATTTAATATCTTTGTTATTACTAAATACTATGTAAATAGCAATTATACTTGCTATTATTATTGATGATATAGATGATAATGTAGATGTCCATACACTGTTTTTTATAAGTTGTATATTTATAGGATTAAATAAGGTTTTATATTCTTCTAATGAAATTTTCCCGTCTCCAATAAAGCTTGTAGAGATTACCGATATTACTGGATATAGTATAAATACTAATATGCTTAATATAATAGCTAATATTAGTATTTTTTCTATATAATCGCTTAAACGGATAGCTAAATTTTTAACTACCCGCTCATTTGATTTATTGTTTTGATGATTCATTTCCAAATTGTTCATTCCACTTACCTAGTATCTCATCTCTATTTAATCCTAACTTTTCAACATCTAACTTAACAAATCTATCTGTAGGAATTTTACCTACCCCTTCTGGTTCCTTTACATCTGGTCTAGTCATTATCCTTGGATCTTGTGTTTGTATAAACTCTTGTCCATCTTTAGATAAGGCCCAGTCAATAAATACTTTTGCACTTTCTGCATTTTCTGCATTTTTAAATATGGCTACAGGAGCTGGTACCCACGGTAATATATCTTCTGGATATACTATCGTTACAGGATATTGTTTTTGTGCTTCGAACGAATCTTTTGATACAGGTATTATTCCTACCCCAAATTCACCAGCTTGAACTTTATTTGCTGGTTCTGATCCTCTTTTGCAAAAAATGAAATATTTCTATTTAGATTTTCAAAATATTTCCATGCTTTATATTCTCCCCAAGTTTGTATTAATCCACTTACCATAGCATAATTTGTTCCAGATATAGAAGGGTCTGCTATCATAACTTCACTTTTTAATTTTTCATTTGTTAAATCATCCCAATTTCTAGGAATGTCTAGTCCCTTTTCTTTTATTATTTCATTATTTACCATAAATCCTACTGTAACTAAAGATACTCCAGTCCAATATCCTTCTTTATCTTTGTATTCTTTCGGTATATTTTTTGATTCTTTTGATATATAAGGTTGTAAAAGATCAGCTTCTTTTGCTGCTATAAAGCTATCAGCTCCTCCTCCAAACCATAAATCCGCTATGGGTTTTCCATTTTCCGCTTTTATTCTTGATAGTACTTCTCCTGAAGACATATCTATAAATTCTACTTTAACTCCAGTATCTTTAGTAAACTTTTTAAATATTTCTTCTTGTCCTCCATAAGCAGAGACTACTTTAAGAGTTTTTCCATCTGTCATACTATTACCTTTATTTTCTGATTTATTATTACTACATCCTACAACACCTATAGCTAAAGTTCCGACCAATAACGATGTCATCAATTTTTTAAACTTCATGTCTATCCCACTTTCTGTTATTTTATTTTAGGTTATAACTTTTGAGTATTATATATTTACTATTTAACTATTATATATTTTCCATCTTTATATATAGCCGGTTTACACTCATTGCTTTTTATCGCCTTAATAAGACCTTGAGTATCATATACCTCATATGGCAACAAAGTTGCAAATTTGCCTACTTTATGTAAATGATGAGCATCACTTGCACCTATAGCCTGAATATTTAACTCTTTAGATACATAAAAAGCTTTTTTATTATTTTCATCATCTGTATTTCCATTAAAAGCTTCTATTGCACTTAATCCTTTTACAATTTTTATTTTATCCTCTAACCCTCTATTGTTATTTCTGTATGGATGTGCACTTATACAAACTCCTCCTTCAGAAATCACTAATTCTACAAATTCTTGCGCACTCATTTTTACATTAGGTACCTCATCCAATCCAAATGCAACTATATCCCCATCATATGTTAGGTATTCCACTCCCACAAATACTGGATAATTTAATTCTTTCGATATCTCTATAGCTTTTTCTTCTATATAATTATTGTCATGATCAGTTATACAAACACCTTGTAATCCTTTTCTTTTTGCTTCTTCTATTATTTCCTTTAAAGTAATTTTACTATCTGCAGAGTAAGTACTTTCATGTATATGTAAATCTACTAGCATAATAAACATCTCCTTTTATAACCTAATCAAGAAGTAAATTAATAAAATGGATAGTCAATCTATAACCATCCCTTTTATTAAATTTACGGTTTTATTAGCTTATTTCCAAAATCTTCACTCCATTTATTTAAAATATGTTCTCTTTCAGTTCCTAGTTTTTGGATATCTAAATCTACAAGTTTGTCCAAAGGCATATTTTCAACAGATTTAACAGGCTTAATTTCTGGTCTAGACATGTATCTCGGATCTTTTTCTTGTATAAATGTTTGTCCTTTTTCAGATAACGACCAATCCACAAATGCTTTTGCTGCTTCGGTATTTTCTGCATTTTTAAATATAGCAACTGGAGCAGGTATCCACGGAATAACATCTTCTGGGTATATTGTACTTACAGGATACTGATCTTCCATAACAAAATATTCACCTGTCATAGGTATTACTCCAACTGCAAACTCCCCTGAGCATACTTTATTTGCAGGTTCAGAACCTCTTTTAGCTAAAAACGGTATATTCGAGTTAAGTTTATTAAAATAATTCCATGCTTTTTCTTCTCCCATATTTTGTATTAATCCATTTACCATAGCATAGTTAGTTCCTGAAATCGATGGGTCCGCCATCATAACTTCCCCTTTATATTTAGAATCTGCTAAGTCTGTCCATGTCTTTGGAGATTCTAATCCTTTTTCTTTTAATAAGTCATTATTTACCATGAACCCTACTGTAACTAGCGAAGTTCCTGTCCAATATCCTTCTTTATCTTTATATTTGTCTGGTATAGTTTTTGATTCTTCTGATATATATGGTTCTAATAAATCAGCTTCTTTTGCTGCTATAAAGCTATCAGCTCCCCCTCCAAACCATACATCTGCCATTGGTTTACCATTTCAGCTTTTATTCTAGATAAAACCTCTCCTGAAGACATATCTATAAATTCCACTTTAATTCCAGTATCTTCCGTAAATTTTCCAAATATATCTTCCTTAGCTCCATGTGCAGCTACAACTTTAAGAGTTGCACCCTCTAAATTATTTTTTTCATACTTAGATGAACTTCCTTTATTATTAGTGCAACCTACGACCCCTATTGTTAAAGTTGCAACTAATAATGATGTTACTAATTTTTTCAATTTCATTTTACTCCCACTTTCTCCATTTATTAAGCTCTCCACTTCATTCATTTTCGAGCTTTTTCCTCCTAAGTTTACATTATTATGAATTTTTCTTCAAATTCATAATTTCTATATATTACCATTCAGAAATAGATTTTATCTATACAACAAAAGCAGGGTTAAAATGACTTGCCCCTGCTTTTTATTAAATTGCCTATGAATTTATAATAAAACTTTTTCAAACTCTACCCTGTATGTTTGAAAATCTAGCTTTTCATGCAGTTTTATAGATGCTAAATTATTTATACCAGTTCCCGATCTTAAAACTTTCGCTCCATTTATTTTGCATTGTTCTTCTACATGCTTAATTAAAAAACTTGCGATACCTTTATTTTTATAACTATCAATAATTAAAATATCATTAATCTCTGCTATTGATATATCATAGTCTTTAATATCATAAAAGCTAACCCAACAGTATCCTATTTTCTTTACTCCGTCTTGAACTATTAACCCTAATGCTCTGCTTTCTTTCAAACTTTTTGTTAAAGCTTTTAAAAATTTACTTGGATTGTCTGTTGAAAACCACTTAGATTTATACCTATCATATCCACATTCAACAGTCCATTTACTTTCACATTTAAAGTTAATTTTACAATGACTTTCTAATATAAAATCTTTATCGCTTTCTAAATCTATATTTCTTATAGAATATTTCATTATTCATCCTCCCATACTGGATTTATCTGTTCGATGGTTTAAGCTTGTACCAATTTATAACTTTTTAAACTTTTATCTATTTAAATTCTATGTATCTTCATATCAAAAAAATACTATTTTATTGCTAAGGTATATAAATAAAAAAATAGAAGCATAATGCTCCTACTTTTTTTAAAGTTCATTTTTAAATTTTTTTTATTTTCCTGAGTTTAGTTAAATTAGTAAATACTATTTTACATCGTTGTTACTATATTTTATAACACTAAATCCAAGTAAAGCTAGTCCTAATAACATTATTGCAACCATGTATTGTTCTGAAAGTAAATAAAATAAAGTTAAAAAAGCAAAGAAATGTAGTAATAGTATAATTGCATTTTTTATTTCTTGCATTATTCTTCTCCTAATAATAAGTATATTTAATATTATCTATTCTAAATTTAGTATAATTGTGAAAAATTTTTTCTACATACTCTAAGTATATACCAAAACTTTTTTCTATAGGCTTATATTTTTATTAATTCCATTTCGTAGCATTCTTCTACTATAGATTCTTTTTTATTATTTAGAGCAAAGTACTCTAAACTTAAAATCGAGTTAAATATCATCATAACTATAAATCCATATAAAATTGGATTTAATTTATTACCTATTCCAATTGGAGACGACTTCATATATGCATAATTTGAATTTATTAAATTATTTATATTAAACATAGCTATATGATATAAGTTAGTTATAATAAACACTTTCTTAAAATCAATTTTACTCATCCCTACCTTTTTTACATTTAGTAAATATATAGACCCCCAAAGCAACAAAATATGTCCTATAAAATATGAAAATTGAGTCATATGAGGAAAAACAAATGGATCAAGCCCTGGAAATAATAGTGCTGAAATCGCTCCAAATACCCCCCAGTATGATCCCATTTTCATCATGAAATCTTTTTTAAATATCATACCAATGGAGATTAAAATTATAGCTATCCTACAATGAAACAGTGGCAACCCTTCCTGTACAAATGGTAATTGCCTTTAAGGTACCATAAATATAATGTTGTTTGTTGAATTAATAGCGCTATTCCTATAAATAATTCAAATAATCTATTTTCTCTTTTTTATTAATAATAATTACTATCCCTAGCAAAGTTATCCCCAACAATATTAAATGTATGACTCCAAAGTTAGAAAAGTTATTTCTTTCTATTGAAGTTCTAAAAAAATAATGAAATTTATTCATAAATGTCTCCTTAATCTAATTTTATCCCTTCAATATTATAAATACATAAAATACATTTATCAAATGTCAATTTTGTAAGAATTAAAAACTTTTTTGTTACATAATATATGTAATAATTTAACATCCTAATAATCTATATATAAACCTTAATATAAAAACACACTTACATTTTTAAAGCCTCTATTAAATAATAGAGGCTTTAGATTTATATATAAGTACATTTTTATTTTAGCTTAACTTTACTTTCATCCATTCTTTTCCTTCTACAAGTCTAGCAACCATCATAGAACATACTGTGTTACCCGTGGAGTTTAAAACAGTAGCTGGTGCATCTATTATAGTACTAATTACTGCTATTATAGGAAGAACCTCTGGAGAGAATCCATATACACTTAATATTAGCATTTCTCCCATCATACCTCCTCCTGGAATTGCACCCATAACTGCTCCAACTAAGAAAGATACTGAAACTATAGAAATTATTGCAGATATACTAGTTATATCCCTTCCAAATAGTCCAAATAAGAAAGTTATTTTTAAAACTCCGCCTATTACAGATCCATCTTTGTGTATGTTTGCACCTAGAGGTATTACAGTTTCTGCTATATCATTTGGTACTCCCATTTTTTACTAGCATCTAAATTAACCGGTATTGATGCTGCACTAGAGCAAGTTGCTAAAGCCGTAACTGTAGGTGCTATAGCATTTTTCCAAAACACTTCAACTCCTTGTTTTCCTCCAGCTATATAAGCATATAATGTAAATATACCTGCATAGCATATAGCTGCTAGAATTATATACAATACAAAGACTTTAGCATATCCTGATAGTATTTGTGGTCCTAATTCTCCTATTACAGTTGCAAAATAACATCCTAATCCTATAGGTGCTAACTTCATTATTAAGTTTACTAATTTCATCATAACTGCAGCACCTGCTTGAGTGAAGGTAGCTATAGGTTTTGCAATCTCTCCTGCCATAGCTGTTGCTATACCTACTAAAATTGAGAATATAATAAGTTGTAGCATATTTGCTTTTGATAGTAAATCTTTAAAGTCACTTACTGTAACTGTGTTTACAAGTTGCTGTAATAACCCAACTTTTTCTGTATCTACTTTTTCTACCGAACTTTGCATTAAATTTGCAAACATATCTGGATTTAATCCTTTTGTTGGATTGATAATTATAACTCCAATTATCCCTATAATAGATGATATTATAGCAGTCATTGCGAATACTAAAACTATATTTTTTAATATTTTTCCTAATCTTTTCATTTCTCCCATATTAGAAATTGCTGAAGTTACACTAAAAAATACTAATGGTACTAATGTCATGAATAATAAATTTAAAAATAAGTCTCCTACTGGCTTAAATATGTCTGCCTTAGCGCCCATTATAGCTCCGACGATTCCACCTAATATAATTGCTAAAATTAAGATTATTGATGATTTGTAATTCTTCCAAAATGACTTCATTATTTTCTCCTTTGTGTCTTATTTAATTTTTTACCTTTAGTCAGCGATTTCTAATCTTAAAAGATCTTCAAAGCTTTCTCTTTTGCATATTAATTTACTTTTGCCATCTTTAACAGATACTACTGCAGGCTTTATTATTTTATTGTAGTTTGATGACATTGAATATCCATACGCTCCAGTTGATGACATTATTAATATATCTCCACTTTCTATATCCATAACATCAACATCTGTTATTAGTATATCACCACTTTCGCAACATTTACCAGCTATTGTAACTTTATTATTTTTATCTATACCCATTTTGTTAGCAATTGAACATTCGTACCCTGCCTGATATAATGATGGTCTTATATTGTCTGTCATTCCACCATCAACACTTACATACGTTCTTACATCTTTTATATCCTTTATAGATCCCACTGTGTATATTGTGCTACCTCCATTTGCAACTATGGATCTTCCTGGCTCTATTATTAATATCGGAACACTTATGTTTATATCTTTACATACATCATCAACTTTTTTTATTATTTCACTACAAAATTCTTTTATTGTTTTAGGTTCATCACTCTCTGTATAATAAACACCTACACCTCCACCTAAGTCAACTTCCTCTATGTTTATGTCATGTTGTTGTTTTATTTCTTTTACTAGGTTCATCATTATTTCAACTTCATCTAAATATGGGGCTACGTCAAAAATTTGAGATCCTATATGTGCATGTAATCCTACTAGGTTTATATTTTCATATTTTTTAATATTTTCTAATGCATCTTGTAGATCTCCATTTGATAATGCAAATCCAAATTTCGAATCAATTTGTCCTGTTTTTATATAATCATGAGTATGAGCTTCTATCCCTGGTGTTATTCTAAAATATATAGATTGAATTTTATTTTTTTGTTCACAAATGCTTTGTAATAACTCCAGTTCATAGTAATTATCTACAACAAATCTTCCAACTCCAAGACTTACGCCCATTTCAATTTCATCTATTGTTTTATTATTTCCATGAAATAATACTTTTTCCATAGGAAAGCCTGATTTATAAACTGTGAAAAGTTCACCACCTGATACTACGTCAAGGTATAAGCCTTCTTCAGCTATTAATTTACACATATAAATTGGTAAAAATGCTTTACCTGCATATGCAACTCTGTTTTTATTTTCATTAACCTTGAAATGTTTTATATATTCTTTACAATTATTTCTGACTAATTCCTCATCAAATACATAAAGTGGTGTTTTATATTTATCTCTAAGTTCTTTACATCCAACTCCACCTATATATAATTCATTTCCTTTTACTGACATAGTACCTTGTAATTTCATATCTTAAGCCCTCCTATTTTTGTATGAATCATTTTTTATAAACAAAAATCCCCCTTAAGTTTCACTTAAGGGGGATTAAAATTTAGCTAAAAATATATAGCATCTATTCCTTAAATGTAGCTCAACACAATTTAATATTGTGACAGTTATGCATATATTATATACATCCCCAGGTACATAGCCTTAAAGCATCAGCTATATCCTTCGGCAATAATCCCTTTCCCAATAACTCTTCGTTGCTTAACTCATTATTGGTACTGATTATTATCGCGACCTCTACAATTCGTATTCAATTTATTTATATGTAATTTTACATACCTAATTTATAATTGTCAACAATTTTATTTTATTTAAATTTTAATTTGATGTAATATTGTTTCAAAATTAACTTTAATTAAATAAAAAACTCGTACTAGCATTATAAGTAATACGAGTACGAGTTTTTTATTTATTGGTGCGGATGAATGGAGTCAACCCCCACGCCAATGGCGCCAGGTCCTAGTCTGGTGCGTCCGCCAATTCCGCCACATTCGCTTGTCTACATCATTAATTGTATATATATTTCATTAATATATATACTGCTTTTAATATTATTCTGCAAATCTTTTAAATGTTACTTAACTTTATTAATTAAACTTTAAATTTTCAATTAAGAGTGCTTAATAATATTTAGAAAACTTACTATTTTTCTTTGTTTTAAAAGAAATTTGCTTTTTTTTAACACATTTAATTTTTTTCAACTATACTCTACTTATAGGTTTTAATATCTTTATTATACTAAGGGGGCGATATTAGTGCTTATTAAACAAGTAATAGCTATCAGTATATTTTTAGTGGTTATGTTAGCTATTATCTCAGAAAAAGTAAATAGAGCTATTGCAGCAATGGCCGGAGCTTTACTTATGATTATATTTAATATATTATCAGTGGAACAAAGTCTTAATCATATTGATTTTAATACAATTGGAGTTTTAATAGGTATGATGCTATTTGTTTCGGTTATTAAAAATTCAGGGGTGTTTGAATACATAGCTATTTTATCAGCTAAAAAATCAAAGGGAGATCCTTGGAAAATTATGCTATGTTTTATAATTTTAACCGCTATTTTATCAGCTGTTTTAGATAATGTTACTACCGTTTTATTGATAGGTCCAATGACCATAGTTATAACTCAAATACTAAATATAAATCCAACTCCATTTTTAGTAACTCAAATTCTAGCATCTAACATAGGAGGGACTGCAACTCTAATTGGTGACCCTCCTAATATAATGATAGGTAGCGCAGCAAACCTAAGTTTTTCAGACTTTATAATAAACTTAGGTCCTATAGTTATAATCATTCTATTTTTAACTATCTTATGTTTTAAATTTATGTTTAAAAAACAACTTTTTGTAGATGATAAATCAAAAGAAAAAATTTTAAGTTTAGATGAAAAAAAAGCAATTAAAGATAAACCACTTCTTATAAAAAGTATTATTATGATTATATTTATTTTACTTGGATTTGTGTTGCACAATGTTTTGAACCTTGAATCTAGTATAGTCGCTTTGACAGGAGCTACTATAATGATGTTTATAGGTAAGCAAGATGTTGATGAAATACTTTCTAGTATTGAATGGTCAACTATCGCATTTTTTGGAGGATTATTTGTAATAGTAGGAGGTCTTGTTGAGGTTGGAATAATAAATAGTATTGCTGAATATTTAATAAGTGCAACAAGTGGTCACTTAGTTGTAACAATGCTAGTTATACTTTGGTTATCGGCTATAATTTCATCATTCTTAGATAATATACCTTTTGTAGCTACATTAATTCCACTTATACTAACTATGCAAGGCCAAGGTATAGATGTAATGCCCATATGGTGGGCAACTTCTCTAGGAGCTTGTCTTGGTGGCAACGGTACATTAATAGGAGCTTCCGCTAATATAGTTCTCGCTAATGTAGGTCAAAAAAATGGATGCCCTATAAGTTTTAAAGACTATTTTAAAATAGGCTTTCCACTTATGATTTTTCAATAATAATCGCAACTATTTATTTACTAATCCGATTTTAAATAAACTTTAGGAGGAATACTAATGAATATTTTGGATAATGCTTATGGAGACACTATAGAAGCTCGACTTAGATATATCGGTGCAACAGATATAAAAAAAATTCACGGGATATTATATTTTATAGAGTTTGAAATTGATAATAATTTAAAAGTTTCATATACCTATAATATAAATTCTAAAAATAAATACTATCTCCAAAGAATAAAACCTTACCCAATTCCAGAAGGAGTTTTTGATAAAGAATATGAAATAGTTTCTTTTATAGAAAAAGATATTAAAAAATTTATGAATGCTAAAAAAAGTAATAATTTCGATCTATTTTTAAAAATTACAGATGAACTAAATACAATAAGTTTTGACATAGAAGAGCTTTTTTTAAATTACAATATAGATAAAATGGATCTAGATAAGTTAAAATGTGAACTTGATAATATATTAAATTTATTTAAAAAATCCAAAAATAGATCTCCTAAAATAGATATTTTAGATAAATAAAATTCATATAAAAAGGCAGATTAAAGTTAACTTTAATCTGCCTTTTTTATTTTATTAATTATGTTTAGTTTGAAATATCTTTAATTTTCAATTGATTTATTATATTAATAGTAAAGCAAATAATTATAGATATAAATAACCTTATAGGCATAAATACCGACATTGATATTAATATTGATTTAATTAAGTTAATATTACAAGTTATATATGAAAATTAAATAATCTAAATAAAAGACAACTACATAAATGTAGTTGTCTTTTATCTTAAGAAAAATAAACTTCTATATTGCTTAAAAACTCATCTTTATCGGCTTCACTGTTATTCGCTAAGTTATTATTAATCCATTTAATATTTTCAATCCCACAAATGTTTAATGTAGATTTAATTATTGTATTTTCTATAGGATTTCCTAATTCATTTTTGATATATTGTGTATCACTTTCAGATGTAGTTATAAGTATACCTTTTTTTATGTGGCTCAATTTACCCTTAGGTCTATTATTTTTTTCTTCAAAAGCAAACTCTTTTATAAATACTTTGTCAAAAAAACCTTTAAGCATTGCAGGTACATTATTCCACCATATAGGGAATATAAGCACTATTTCATCACTTTCTTTTAAAATATTTTGATACTTTTTAACTAAATTATCATCAGATTCACCTTTTGTATACAATTTAACTTCCTCTGATGTCATTACAGGATTAAATTCGTCTTGATATAGGTCAATTATACTATAATTTTTACCGCATTTTTCAATGCCTTTAATTACATTATCCATTATATTTTGATTGAATGAATTCTTATTTGGATTAGAAATTATTATTGTAGTATTCATTTTTTAATTCCTTTCTTCTTTTGGCTAGTTTTTATATTATTATTTATAAGTTTTTATATTTATATTCGTATTATAAAATTTCTGCTAAATTGTTTTTTGTCATATATAAATCTCGTTTTTATGAATAAAATATCCGATAATCCATCGTATACAAACGTCTAATCCCATTGCTATCCATACACACTCAATATCTAAATTTGTAAAATATACAATTATAACCGTAATCGGAACTCTTATTCCCCATAACATCCCCCAAATAATAAATATAAAATTTAATTATTAAAAAAATAAATATACCAAAAATAAATTAACACATAATATTTACGTATTAATTGTTTTTGATATATTTTAAAACTCAACTATGGTTATTTTCTTTAATACCTCTTCTATATCTTCTATAATTCATCATGTCTATAGCAACAAAGCTAGCTCCTACTCCTATCATTATTGCTCCTGGTATATTACCTGTTATAACTCCTACTAAAACTCCTATTAGTGCTCCTGTTGTTATATATATAGCAATTTTAGCAAATTTATTAAACTTTAAAGGTATATAAACTGCCATTCTAGTGTATAAGAAAGCTCCTACTATTAAACCTACCACTGATAATATTATGGTTTCTTGCATATTTCCTAAAGTCAGTCCTAGTCCTAATCCTATTAGAATACATCCAAGGGTTACCATCACAACTCTCCTTTTCCTTTTTTTATATTATATTCTTGTACATTTCAAAAGTTGCTAAATTTCAATATATAATTTATGCAAGTATTTTACATTCGTATTTGGTATGATATACTATTTCTTATGATAATTTAGTTTCAAAAGGAGGTTTTTTATGTCATTTTTAATTTTAATAATAGGATTTGCACTTCTTATAAAAGGAGCTGACATATTTGTAGAAGGTGCATCTTCTATAGCTAAGAGGTTTAATGTGCCTCCTATGCTTATAGGTCTTACTATTGTTGCAATGGGGACAAGTGCTCCTGAGGCTGCCGTAAGTATATCATCTTCTCTTGCAGGTCAAAATGATATGAGTATAGCTAATGTGGTCGGATCTAACTTTTTTAATATACTTATTGTGTTAGGTGTATCTGCTATAATTGCAAAGTTACCTGTTGAAAAAATACAATAAAAAAGACACCCCTTTTTTAGTATTTATAAGTGCATTACTTATTATTTTTGGTTTTAATTTTAAGATAAGTAGATTTGATGGTTTAGTTTTATTGTTATTATTTGTATTTTTCTTAGTAAATATGATTAAATCAAATCTAGGTCAACAAAACTCGGATATGTCAGCTGGTGAAAGCGCTATAGCTATAGAAGCTGTAGAGGCCACTGAATCTGAAGTTTCATCTTTGCCTAAAACTATAGTAATTTGTTTGATAGGTATTGTTGGTATAGTATGGGGTGGTGATTTAGTAGTAGATTCTGCAACTAAAATTGCAACTGCTTTTGGTATGAGTTCAAACTTAGTTGGTCTTACTATTGTTGCTATGGGTACATCTTTGCCAGAATTTGTAACATCTGTTATAGCTGTTAGAAAAGGTGAAACAGAAATTGCAATAGGAAATGTAATAGGGTCTAATATATTTAATATTTTATTAGTCTTAGGTCTAGCAGCTTTAATTCATCCTATGACTATTAGTATGTTTGCTTTAATTGATACTATATTCATGACTTTAATAACAGCGTTGCTTTATATATTTATGAAGAAAAACAATTGTTTAAATAAGGTACATGGTTTTATATTTATTGCTATATATGTAGCTTATATGGCTTATACTATAATCCGTTAAAAAAATAAAAAAGAATGCAAATTACATTGCATTCTTTTTTATTTCTCTAAGTTTTTAACACTTTTTGTTTTTAACTTTTCTATTATTCTAAAACTTAAAGGATATTTAAATTCTTTATGCCTGTAATATTGTATAATTGCTATTATAAATATAATTAAATAAATAATAGACATTGCAGGTATTAAATAAGCAGCTTTTTTTACTATACATACTAATAATAAAATTGCAAATTCATATATTACAAATGATATATAAAAATCAATAAGTTTTAATCCGTTCTTTTTTATGAATTTAGATTCTTTTCCATATATCTTCCATGCAGCATATGCTATTATAACCCCAATTATATTAAGCATCATAACAGCTGCTGTCATTACCATCATAGTAATACTTTCATTTTTTGTAGATCTTTGATTTTCTGTCATAATACATTTCCTTTCATTAATAATTTCTATATTATATTTTGAACCATTTATCAAAAATCGTCAACTTTTTATTAAAATTCTATATTCATTTACTATTTTAAATTATTTAGATATAATTCTTATAGGTGAAGTTTACATATTGGAGGTATATTATGGCAATAGAAATGAACATAAAAGAATTATATGAGGTTGGAGAAAGCTTTGAAAGCTGCGTTGGAAAAGGATCAAAATCTGAAAGATCTAGGATTCCTAAAAATACATCAAGAATCAACTTGAACGAAGATATCATAAATAAAATAGCTAGCTATCCAAACAAAGTTAATATACTTGTTTCAGGGGAAATATGGTGTCCTGATTTTCAACTTAATGTATCAGTTTTAAAAAAGTTTATTGATATTAATGATAATTTCGATATATCTGTTATAACTATGGCTAGAGGTAAAAAATTTATGAGTGAAGCCTTAAATATAGAAAAAGAAAACTTTAAAGGTCCCACAATTGCATTTTTGAATGAAGATTTTAATGTTATAGGAGTATTTGAGGAACGACCTCAAGAAGTAAAAATTGTTGATGCCTTTGAAGAAATAAAAATTGATTACTATAAAGGTAAGTATTTATTAGATACTGTTAATGACTACTTAAATATCTTAAATATAAAATAAAAAACTACTAGATAGAAAATTCTATCTAGTAGTTTTTATTTTATATTTAAACAGCATTCTTTGCATTTTCATAAATCCCAACATCTTCATATTTTTCATTTTTTTGAATTTTTGATTTATTTTTTTGAAGTATTTTTCTTGCAATTACAAGTACTATTGCTTCAGATACAAGTGTTGTAAACCATATACCTGTACCTCCAAATATAGACGTCATCAGTATTAAGCTTAAAGTTATTACTACTAATCCTCGTCCTAATGATATTACACTTGCATGTACCGCTTTTCCTGTTGAAACACAAAAACCTGATATTATTACATTATATCCCATAATTAAATATGCTACTGAAGATATTCTTAAAGTTTTTACAGTATAATTAAATAGTATTATATCTGATTTATCAATAAATATAGATACTATTTGATTTGCAAATATTAAAACTAATAAAAATGCTATTACTGAAGCTTTTGTTATGTAGCTTAAGCTCATTTTTAAAAGACTCAGTACGGATTTATTATCTTCCATACCATAATAGTAACTACATATTGGTTGTAATCCTTGAGATATTCCTAGCATAGTTGTAAGAACTAAAGTTGTTACATAACAAATTACACTATAACTAACTAAAGCATTTTCACCTATTAACATTAATATGCTTTGATTAAATAGTAATATAACCACTGCTAAGCTTGCCTCTGTCATAGAATCTGGAATACCTATTAAAACAATTCTTTTTATAAAGCTAAAATCAAATTTAAATTTACAAAATCTTAGTTTTCCTCTTCTTCTTAAAAAATGAGTTAAGAAAAATGTCACTGAAAATACTCTAGCAATTCCAGTTGCCAAAGCTGCACCTTCAACTCCCCATCCCCATTTAAGTACAAATATATAATCTAAAACTATATTAGTTATTGCTGAAATTATAACTCCTATTGTAGATAGATGAGGATATCCATCACACTTTATAAGTAACTCAAGTCCATAAGAAACTAAGTAAAAAGTAACAAATAATATAATATTCCCTAAATATCCTTTAACTAAAGGTAATGTACTTTCTGTTGCTCCTAAAAATATAGATATTTTTTCTAAGTTACCTAAGCTAAATACAATAATAAATATAGATATAATAGCTAGTACTACAGTATTAAGTGTAAAGTATTCACTTGCTTTTTTATCATCACCTTTACCAAGGGTCATTGATACAACAGTTGATGCTCCAGTTGATAATAAAACTGACACAGCAAATAAAGTATTTATAAATGGTGTTGATATATTAACAGCTGCCAAGGCTTCACTTCCAACCCCTTTGCTGACAAAAGCTCCATCTACCATAGAATATAGTGAAAATACCCACATAGATGCTACTGATGGTATTACATATTGTTTAAATTGAGTTTTTAAATCTTTTACGTTTTTCATAATTATTACCTCCCTCCACCTAATTGAATATAAACTATGGTATAATACTCAAGTCAACAATTTTATTTCAAAATGGGGTGATTTTTTGAAAAGAAAATATTATAAAACTGGAGAATTATCAAAAATCTATAATTTAGGTAGAGATTCCCTTAAATATTATGAAAAGTTAGGTCTATTAAATCCAGGTAGGGATACAAATTCTTACAGAATGTACACTATAAAAGATATATGCAATTTAAATTTAATAAAAGAACTTAGAAGCCTTGATTTTTCTATGCAAAGAATAAAAGAATACTTAGAAAATAGAAATGTTAAAACTACTAAAAAAATGTTACAAGAAGAGATAAAACTTATAGATCAAAAGCTAGACGAGCTGACTATGCACAAAGAAAGCTTAAATAAAAGGCTAAGCTCTATTGATAATACACTAGACCATACAAATTTTAATAGAATTGAACTTTTATACATGAATAAAAGAAAAGCACTTACAGTTAATTCAAATGTTAGCTTTGATGAAAATGTAGATTACTTAATTCAAAGGTTAAATGAAAAATTTGATGATAAGTTCTACGTATTAGGGAATAGCAATTTTGGCTCAGTATTTGATACAAAAAGTGTTTCAAATGGAATTTTTAATAATTATAAATCTATATTTTGCTTACTTGATGATAATGCTACCAACTTCAATTTTACAATAGAAGAAGGTTATTATGTAACTTATACATATAAAGGCGATTATAAAAAAACAGCAAAAATAATCCCTATGTTGTTTAAATTTATAGAATTTAATAACTACACAGTTCTTGGAGATCCTATAGAAATTTATAAAATAGATATTTATGAAACTTCTCTAGAAGATGAGTACGTTACTCAAGTTCAAATTCCAGTTCAATTAGTAAGTGATTTATATGAATTTTAAAAAAGGGTATATTATCTATACCCTTTTTTGTTACGGAATTAAAGTATCAATTCCATTTATATATTCTTCATCTTCTATTGAAGAAATAGAGCTTAAGTTTATATTAACTCCATCTTTAAGGTTTACTAATTTACAAGGAAGTAGTCTATTGCTATCAAGTTTATCACTTAAAAACTTTTCTATAAATTCAGTAGTGTTTGAATAATCAGCTTCATATTCACTTCCATCTTTCATCATAATCTTTATCATAAGTTGCCTCCATAACCAATTTGAAACTTACGCTATTTCTTGTACTCTTATTTCTACATTGTCATCATTTCCATCTATAAGTATATGACATCCATTATAAACTTTACCAGCTATCATCATTTTAGCTATTTTTGTTTCTAATACATTTCCAATATATCTCTTAAGTGGTCTAGCTCCATAAATAGGATCATAACCTTCTTTTATCAATACATCTTTAGCACTATCAGTTATACTTAAAGTTATATGCTTATCAACTAATCGTCTTCTTAAATCATCTAAGAATATGTCTATAATTCTTCTAATGCCTTCTTTATCAAGAGGTTTAAACATTATGATATCATCAACTCTATTTAAAAACTCAGGTTTAAATCTTCTCTTCATTTCATTCATTACCATTTCTTTAGTAGACTCTTTTATTTCACCTGAATCTTCTAATAAATATGAACTACCTATATTTGAAGTCATTATTATTATTGTATTTTTAAAATCAACTGTTTTACCTTTATTGTCAGTAAGTCTTCCATCATCTAATATTTGAAGGAATAAGTTAAATACATCTTCATGCGCTTTCTCTATTTCATCAAATAGTAATACTGAATATGGATTTCTTCTTAAAGCTTCTGTT
The DNA here is from genome assembly GCF_025671395.1 of Paraclostridium sp. AKS73. Taxonomy (NCBI): domain Bacteria; kingdom Bacillati; phylum Bacillota; class Clostridia; order Peptostreptococcales; family Peptostreptococcaceae; genus Paraclostridium; species Paraclostridium sp. AKS73. Next base: position 94,813 of record NZ_JAIXHU010000007.1, read on the forward strand.
AATTGTCCTCCTTCTTCGTATCCTACATATCCTGGAGGCGGTCCTATAAGTCTTGATACTGCATGTTTTTCCATATATTCTGACATATCAATTCTAATTATATTTTCTTCACTATCAAATAAATTTCTAGCTAAAGTTTTTGCAAGTTCTGTTTTACCAACACCTGTAGGTCCTAAGAATATAAATGATCCTATTGGTTTATTTTCATCTTTAAGTCCTGCTCTGTGACGAATAACAGCATTACTTACAGCCGTTACAGCTTCATCTTGTCCTATAACACGAGTTTTTAACTCTTCTTCTAATCTTAGTAATTTTTCTTTTTCGCTTTCAACTAACTTAGTTATAGGTATATTTGTCCATTTAGAGATTACTTCTGCAATTTCTTCTTCTGTAACCTCTTCTTTTAATAAAGATGTTTGATTGTCATCTTCCATTTTTTCTTCTGCTTCTTTAATTTCGTTTTCAAGTTTTGGAATTATACCATATTTAAGCTCTGCAGCTTTATTTAAATCATATTCTCTCTCATATCTTTCTACATCTCCTCTAGCCTCATCAAGTTTAGCCTTAAGGTTTCTAACATTCATTATATGTGACTTTTCTTTTTCATATATAGCTGTTAAATCATCATTTTTAGACTTAAGTTCAGCTAATTCATCTTGAAGTTTTTCAAGTCTTCTTTTACTTGCTTCATCCTCTTCTTTAAGAAGTGCTTCTCTTTCAGTCTCTAATGTAAATATTTTTCTTCTAACTATATCTAACTCAGTTGGTAGTGAGTCAATTTCACTACGAATCATAGCACTTGCTTCGTCTATTAAGTCTATGGCTTTATCTGGTAAATATCTATCTTGTATATATCTATCTGATAATTTTGCTGCTGCAACTATTGCAGAGTCATGGATTCTAATACCATGGTGAATTTCAAATTTTTCTTTTAATCCACGAAGTATAGAAATTGTATCACCTACACTAGGTTCATCCGCTATAACTGGTTGGAATCTTCTCTCTAATGCTTTATCTTTTTCTATATACTGTCTATATTCATCAAAAGTAGTAGCACCTATACAATTTAGTTCTCCACGAGCTAACATTGGTTTTATTAAGTTTCCTGCATCCATAGCCCCGTCTGTTTTTCCTGCTCCTACTATTGTGTGTATCTCATCTATAAATAAAATTATTTTTCCTTCAGCGCCTTGAACTTCTTTAAGCACTGCTTTTAATCTTTCTTCAAATTCACCTCTATATTTAGCACCTGCTATTAATGATCCCATATCAAGCGCAAATATAATTTTATCTTTAAGTCCCTCAGGTACATCTCCTCTGACTATTCTTTCTGCTAAGCCTTCTACTATAGCAGTTTTACCTACACCTGGCTCACCTATTAAAACAGGATTGTTTTTTGTTCTTCTTGAAAGAATTCTTATAACTCTTCTTATCTCTTCATCACGACCTATAACTGGGTCTAATTTATTTTTTTAGCTAAATTTATTAAGTTTGTACCATATCTAGCTAATGCGTCATATGTACCCTCTGGATCTTGGGTTTCTACTCTTTGATTTCCTCTAACTTTTGATAATACTTCTAAAAAGCTGTTTTTATTTATATTGTATTGTTTAAATATTTTACCTATATTTGAACGTGATTCTAATTCAATTATAGCTAAAAATAAATGTTCAACACTTATATACAAATCATTGAATTCTTTTGAAATTTCTTCTGATTTTATTAATACTTCATTTAACTTTCTTGTAGCTACTACACCTTGTGAACTAGCTGCCTCACCTTGAACTTGAGGTAGTTTTAAAAGTTCAGTTTTTACACTTGCTTTTAGGCCTTCTACAGATATACCCATTTTCTCTATTATTCTAGGTATTAATCCATCTTCTTGGTCTATTAATGAATAAAGTAAATGTATTGTATCTACTTGTTGGTTATGATTTTTAACAGCTTCACTAAAAGCATCATTAAGCTTTTTTGGACTCTTTGTGTCATTTTATCTGCTTCCATAAAAAACTCCTCCAAACTTTTAAATTTAATTTACTATAACTTATACCACTATAAATTTATAGTAAACATTTACCATTAATTTAAATATATTCTTATTTTTCTTTAATTTTTTAAAATTAAAAATATTTTTATAGTTCATGTGTTTCTATTATTATTAGCTTTAATTTGCTCTATAATTCACATTAAAATTATTACAGCTTTTATTCAAATAAAAAAGTGGATAAATCTTAAAAGATTATCCACTATTATGCATATATATCAGAAAACTCAACTTCAATTTTTTGCACGAAATTTGCTTTTAGATTACAGTCATCTATTAGTTCTAATTTGTGGCTGTATAAATTACATGGCATATTTATTATAAACTCACTACCTTGCCCTAGTTCACTCTCAACATCTATATTCCCACCATGTAACTCAACTAAAGACTTAACTAAAGACAGCCCTATCCCACTTCCAACTTTAGTATCTATACTTTCATGCTTAACTTGTTTAAATCTATCAAATACTTTGTATAAGTCTTTTTTAGGTATTCCGATTCCTTCATCTTTAACCCTTAATTGGATCTTATCTTTAAGGTCTTTTATAGTTACTTGTATTGTTTTCCCTTTCCTATTAAACTTAAATGCATTTGATAATAAATTTAAAACTATCCTCTCCATTTTGTCTAAATCAAATCCTATAACTTTTTCTTCCACATCTGTATCAAATATTATATCCATTTCATTTTGATTTGCAAAATCGCTTACAGAATCACAAATACTCTCAACAAAATTAACTATGTCATAATTTTTAGGGTTAAATTCTACATCTTCATAAGTTAACTTAGTTGAGTCAATTAAATTGTCTACTAGTTTCAATAGTCTATATCCATTTTGTTTTATTATATTTAAATACTTATCGTCTCTATCATTTGTTTTGTTATTTATTATATCATATCGGTAATTTAACATTTGAACTGAACTAAATATTAAGTTTAATGGTGTTCTTAATTCATGCGCTGTATTGGCTAATGCTTCTGAACGTGCTCTTTCTAATGCTTCTTCATGCTCTTTTCTCTCTGTTATATCCCTTGCTATTCCTATGATTCCAATTACCTCTCCACAATCTGATATTATAGGTGTTTTTATGATTTCTAAATAAATTTTCTTTCCATTTTTTAATATAACTTTTTCATAATACATTTTAGTAGATCTAGTGTCTATAACCTCTAAATCATTCTCTCTATAACTTTCAAAATTTTGACTAATCACAGGTAAATCCTTATAACTTTTACCTATTATGTCATTTCTATCTAATTCTACTAGCTTGGTTGCATAGCTTTTATTGCAACCTACTATATTCCCCTCTATGTCTTTATAAAATATATAATCTGGGATCGTGTCTATTAGTAATTGTACGGTTCTTAAATGCTGTATCTCTTTATTTTCTACAAGCCATAATACATATTTACTTTCTTTTACATATGATATCTCTACTTTATACCACCCATCTAAATAAGAAATATATGAATCTTCATCTAATTTACCTTCTTTTAGATTTTTATCTAAAATAGAAGGTATAATATCATTTATACTTTTTTCTTTGATATATTCTTCATCCAGATTCACAAGCTCACAAAGTTTATCATTAAAGTCTTCTATTATAAAGTCTGTAAAAATTTCTTCTTCATTTTTTATAGCTTGTCCATATATACATGGCAATGGACATACTTTTAAAATTTCACTACAAAGTTTAAAGTTTAGCATTCCCCCACCCCTAACAAAATTACTCTATATAGATTATAACAAACTTGTTTCTATATTTCATTATTAAATTGTTAATATTGTTTATATTTTGTTAATAAGTCTGTGGATTATTTTAAAAATATGTTTTTTTTATAATTGTAATTTAATATTTATTTTATTTTTTACACTTAAAAACATTTTCCTATAATATTTTTCACTATAATTGTAAGAAATTAACTACTAATCCTTTATTTTTTCTCAATTTGAATTAAAATTATTAATAATAGTAATTATATAATAATAATAATACAAATTTAATAGATAAGAGGTACGAATATGTCAAATGAAAATAAGTCATCAAACTTTATAAGAAACATAATAGTTAATGATTTAGAATCTAAAAAACATGATACTATCATAACTCGTTTCCCACCTGAGCCAAATGGATATTTACATATTGGTCATGCTAAATCTATATGTTTAAACTTTGGTTTAGCTAAGGAGTTTAATGGAAATGTAAATTTAAGATTCGATGATACAAATCCAGTAAAAGAAGATGTAGAGTATGTAAACTCTATAAAAGAAGATGTTCAGTGGTTAGGCTTTAATTGGACTAACTTATACTTTGCTTCAAATTATTTTGAGCAAATGTATGAAAGAGCTGTTCTTCTTATAAAAAAAGGTAAAGCTTATGTATGCGACTTAAACGCAGAGCAAATGAGAGAGTATAGAGGTTCTTTAACAGAACCAGGAAAAGAAAGTCCTTATAGAAATAGATCTATAGAGGAAAATCTTGAATTATTTGAAAAAATGAAAAACGGAGAATTTGGAGATGGAGAAAAAGTTTTAAGAGCTAAAATAGATATGACTTCTCCTAACATCAATTTAAGAGACCCTGCTATATACAGAATATCTCATTCTCATCACCACAATACTGGTGATAAATGGTGTATATATCCAATGTATGCTTTCGCTCATCCATTAGAAGATGCTATAGAGGGTATAACTCATTCTCTATGTTCGTTAGAATTTGAAGATCAAAGACCACTTTATGATTGGGTTGTAGCTGAGTGTGAAATGCCAGAAGTTCCTCGCCAAATAGAATTTGCTAGACTTAATCTTACAAATACTGTTATGAGTAAAAGAAAACTTAAACAACTTGTTGATGAAGGTGTAACTGATGGTTGGGATGATCCTCGTATGCCTACTATAGCTGGTCTTAGAAGAAGAGGTTACACTCCAGAAGCTATTAGAAACTTCTGTAATGAAATAGGTGTAGCTAAAGCAGATTCTACAGTAGATAGCCAAATGTTAGACTACTTTGTAAGAGAAGACTTACAACCTAAAGCACCTCTTGCTATGGGTGTTTTAAAGCCTTTAAAACTAGTTATAACTAACTATCCAGAAGGTCAAGTTGAAATGCTTGAAATAGAAAACAATGCTAAAGATGAAACTAAGGGTAAAAGATTAGTTCCATTCTCTAGAGAAATATATATAGAACAAGACGACTTTATGATTGAACCAGTTAAAAAATACTTTAGATTATTCCCTGGTAATGAAGTTAGATTAAAGGGAGCTTACTTTGTTAAGTGTAATGACTTCATAACTGATGAAAATGGAAATGTAACTGAAATCCACTGTACATATGATCCAGAAACTAAGAGTGGTTCTGGATTTACTGGTCGTAAAGTTAAAGCTACTATACACTGGGTGGATGCAAATAGTGCTGTTCCTTGTGAATTTAGATTATTTGAGCCATTAATCCTAGATGATGCTCCTGAAAATGAAGGTAAGCACTTCTTAGAGCAAATAAACCCTAATTCTCTTGAGATAGTTCAAGGTTTTGCTGAAAAAACTGCTATAGAAAATGCTAAGCCTCAAGATAAGTTCCAATTTGTAAGACATGGATTCTTCAATGTAGATTCTAAATATACTACTGATAAAAAGCTAGTATTTAATAGAGTAGTTCCATTAAAGAGTTCATTTAAACCGAATAAATAATATAACTAAAAAGCTGAGTTAAAATACTTTTTATTAAGTATTTCACTCAGCTCTTTTTATAATAATATATGTATAGTAATTTATATTTCTATAGTTGTTTCATCTATAAATTTAATATTTCCATCTAAATCCCTTATATCATTTACTAGCTTTTTTAATGCTAGATCTTTCTTTTTAGCTTCTATCATAACATCAAAATCTCTGTCTACTTCATCTTTAGCTAGGTATATAAAATTCAAAAAATCTTTTGCATTTATGAAATCTGCATGTTTTCTATCTTTTCAAATTCTCTCGGACTTGAAAAATGTATTTTAGGTGGTAAAATTTCATTATTCCAAGTATTAAAAATATCTTTTAATATATACTTAATTTCATCTCCGTTATTTTTACAAATGTGATGGTGAATATCAAGAACCATAGGTAATTTTGTTTCTTTGCATATATTTAAAACATCTTGTGCTGTAAATATTTTATCGTCATTTTCTAATATTAATCTACTTACAACTTCATTTGGAAAATATTTTAGGTTATTTATAAACCTTTCTATGCTTTCTTCTTTTCCGCCTTGAGAACTCCCGATATGTATAACCATTTTTCCTTCTTTATAATTTATATCTTCAAATATCTGACTTTGAAATTTCAAACTTTTGATAGTATTTTCCACAACATTTTCTTTTATGCTATTGATTACATTAAACTGATCTGGATGAGAATCTATTCTCAGATTATTTTTCTGATTATATTCCCTATATATTCAAAATCTTTTTTAAAATATTTCCTATAATCAAATGTTACGTCTGGATGAGTTCCAAGCGGTATTAAATTTGAAGTTATCCTATAAAAATGTATTTGATTTTCTATATTATAATTTAATATTTTTTCTAAGTCATATATATTTGATCTAGTTACTTCCTTTAGCTTATTTAGCTTGTCTGCCTCTGTATTGATCTTAGAATATCTAGAATATGTTACAGTGCTTGAAGAGGTCACTTTGGGCAAATTTAAAGCTATAGCTACATATCCAAGTCTAACTTTCATATAATTTCTCCTTTAATCTGTATAATATAAAATTAGTTTTTTCTTTATATTATATAATATTCTACAAATTAATAAAAATATTAAATAAAAAAGTGAACTCTAATACTAGAGTTCACTTTTTATTATAATAAATATTTATTTACTATAGTGTCTAATTCGTCTTCATTTTTTTCTATAAATTCATAAAATTCTAAGTTAGATTTAGCTATAGCTTCTGATATATCGAATAATAAGTTTGGAACTTCTCTTCTTAATACATCTCCGTATATTTTTCCTAATCTAGTTTCCTCAAAAGTAGCACATCCACCTATATGAAGTTCATAAGCATCTTCTGTCTTATCTCCAACTCTTTTCTTTTTACCAGCAAAACCAATAGGTGCAACTTGGTGAGTTGAACAAGAGTTAGGACATCCTGATATATGAATTCTTGGTAAAGTGTCACTATTATAATTTTTTCTTCTAAAGTTTTGATTATTTCCTCTAAAGTTTCTTGACTTTCAGCTATACCCATTTGGCAAATAGGAACACCTATACAAGCTGTACTTTGTTGTATTTTATATTTACCTGTTATATCCTTAGTTAAATCTAAAACTTTTTTAGCCTCTTTTCCATTTAAATTTCTTATATAAAGACCTTCACTCATAGCTAATCTTATTTCAATATCATCCATATCATTTACAGTCTCTATTATTTTGTCTAAGTCAGAAACTTTTAATTGACCATTTACAGGGTGTACATAAACAGCGTATAGTCCATCTTGTCTTTGAGAAACTAAACGATCATCTTTGACATCTATAGAAAGTCCTTTTTTATCATATACTTTTTGAGTTACATTTAAATCTAAATTACATTTTTCTTTTGCTTCTTTTAAATGTTTTTTATAGCATTCTAATAAAGCATCTTTACCCATTTCCATAAGCATGTATCTTGTACGAGCTTTGTTTTTATTTTCATAATTACCTTTTTCTATAAATAAATTAGTCATAGCTTCTACATGATATAATACATCCTTCGGCTCTACTAGTTCATCGTATTCACAACCTTTTATAGGATTTTTACCCATTCCTCCAGCTATGTATACCTTGAAGTATTCTTTTTCATCTTTTTTAACTGCCATAAATCCTAAATCATTTATTGTAGCTTTTGATTCATCTTTAGGTGAACTTGAAAAAGATACTTTTAACTTTCTAGGTAGTTTGTAAGTAGTTATTTTACTCATAAAGTGCTCATTAACTTTTGTTGCATAAGGTGTTACATCAAAGATATCTTCTGGGTCTACTCCTGATAAAGGTGAGATAGCAACGTTTCTTGGGAAGTTACCTCCACCACCTCTTGTGTACATATCTTTATGTATACCTTCTTCCATGATATCACAAACTTCATCTATTGTTAGTCCATGAAGTTGTATTGCTTGACGAGTTGTAAGGTGTAATTGTTCTAAATTATATTTATGAGCAAAATATTGCACTAATTTTAATTGCTCAAGATTTAATATACCTGAAGCCACTCTAAGTCTTATCATAAAGTGTTCTCCATCACGGTGCGCATAAACACCCATTCCACCAGATGTATGTTTAAAGTCCATTTTTGACATTTCTTTGTCTAAGAACTTATGTCCTTTTGCTCTGAATTCTGGTATTTCATCTAATAATATTTGTTTATAACTTTCCATATTTGACTCCTTTATAATGACTTTTTATCGCCTTTTATCTAACATATTTATTTTACGACATTTTTCCTTAAATTAGAAATTGATTCTTCCTATTATAATCATTAATATTTTCAATGGTTTATAAATTTATACACTAATTTAAAAAAGAGACACCTAGTAAGATGCCTCTTTTAAATTTATTTTTTATAAACGCCCCAAAAATTTTTATAGTCTCATTCGTTGGTGGTTTTGTAAAACTAGATACAATAATAAATGATAATAATGAAATTATAAGAGGTAAAACTATAGTATGCATACCTAATGGTTTTACCCATATATAACTAAATAGGATATAAGTACCTATACCTGTTATTATAGATGCTAATGCTCCACTTGAATTTGCCTTCTTCCAATATAATCCCAATACAATAGGCCATAAAAATGTAGCTATTATACCTGCATTTGCATATAAATTTAGCCATACTATTAAATCTGGAGGATTTATTGCGACTATGTAAATTATTATACCTAATGTAGATGTTACTAATACACTTATAGTTCCAGTTTTTTTAGCGTCTTTTTTTATCTTAGGGTTTATATAATTAGTATATATATCATTGACTATAGCTCCTGATGCTACTAATAATTGTGAATCAACCGTAGACATTATCGATGCTAATGGACCTGCCAGTAAAATTCCCGCAATTACTGGCGGAAATAATTGAGTTGTTATAGTAGGAATTACTAAATCTCCAGACTCAATTCCAAATACAAGAATACTTGAAAATGCTCCAACTAAATGCATCCCTAATAATAAAATCATAGATACGATTGTCCCATACTTTATTCCATCATGTAAACTCTTTGTGTCTTTATAACTCATAGCTCTTTGGGATACTGAAGGGATTCCTACTACTGCAAAACCAACCAGTATCCAAAATGACGTTACCCATGCTATACTCATATTCCCCGGAGTAACTCCAAATGGAGTTATAAGTCCTTCATTTACACTTTGCATATTACTTACTATATTAGATATTCCTCCTCCTGCTATAACAGTACCTACAAATATAGCTATAGTAGCTACTGTCATTATAACGCCTTGAATTGTATCAGAGATAGTTACCGCTCTAAACCCTCCTACTACAGTATGTACTATAACTGTTAAGCCAAAAGCTGTAAGTGCAACTTTGTAATCTAATCCAACTGCACCTTGCAAAAGTCTAGCTGCACCAACCCACTGAGCTGCCATTGCAGCTATAAAAAATACTACTATAGATAAAGATGTAAGTATTACTACCGCATCAGATTTATATCTTGCTCTTAAAAAATCAGTAATCGTGACTGCATTTATCTTTCTAGCTATTATCGCAAACTTTTTTCCAAGTACTGCTAATGTAAAATATCCAGTTGGCATTTGCGCCATAGATAAAAATACCCATCCTAATCCTTGGGTATACGCTGTTCCTGGCCCTCCTATAAAACTTCCTGCACTCAAATATGTTGTAACTAGTGTCATAGCTAGAACAAAACCTCCTAAGTCCCGTCCTCCGGTCATGTATTCATCCATGAATCCTTTTTCGCCATTATGTTTATTTTTAGCCCTATTTACGAATTTCATAGAGTAAAATCCTACTATAAATATAACTATAAAATATATAAAAATAGGCAATAGTACTTGATAATTTATGTCTTTCATTACTTATATTCCTTTCTATACTCTTCTAACTCATCTCCACTTAACGCATCTAAAGACATGTTCTTAAAAAATTTATTTATCATAATTACAGTTAATACTGAAAATAATATTCCTCCAGCTATACAACTCATAAAGAACCAAGTTGGAAATCCAAGTATATATGTGTATTCTTTAACTGGTTTAGATCCTAATCCATATCCAAACCCAAACCACCATACTAAGTTTACAATTCCTAATGCTAATCCCATTAAAGCTTCCTTGTTGCACTGTTTATATCTAGGATCTTCTTCAAAGTCAAAATTTTCTTTATTTTATTCATATGAAAACAATCTCCTTATCATTGTTATTTAATTAATATATCCAAAATAAACTTTTATTATTGTTATATGTTTTTTAGTATACAATGTACATAAAAATATACAGTATAAAAGAAATCTGTCTATAAAATATAAAAATTTCAATATACTTATAACAAAAATATAAAAATAACTTACAAACTATAAGTTTTCAAGTTATTTTTTCACTTTTTTAGCAAGTAGCTCCTCCAACTACATGAAGTTCTGCT
>NZ_JAIXHU010000080.1:0-2036 GCF_025671395.1 Paraclostridium sp. AKS73
ATAATCTTGGTCAAGTCCTCGATCTATTAGTATCGGTAAGCTACATACATTGCTGCACTTACACCTCCGACCTATCAACAGGTAGTCTTCCTGGGATCTTACCCTTACGGTGGGAAATCTTATCTTGAAGTTGGCTTCGCGCTTAGATGCTTTCAGCGCTTATCCATTCCGTACATAGCTACCCAGCCATGCCCTTGGCAGAACAACTGGTACACCAGAGGTACGTCCATCCCGGTCCTCTCGTACTAAGGACAGGTCTCCTCAAATTTCCTACGCCTGCGACGGATAGGGACCGAACTGTCTCACGACGTTCTGAACCCAGCTCGCGTACCACTTTAATGGGCGAACAGCCCAACCCTTGGGACCTACTACAGCCCCAGGATGTGATGAGCCGACATCGAGGTGCCAAACCTCCCCGTCGATGTGGACTCTTGGGGGAGATAAGCCTGTTATCCCCAGGGTAGCTTTTATCCGTTGAGCGATGGCCCTTCCATGCGGAACCACCGGATCACTAAGTCCGACTTTCGTCCTTGCTCGACCTGTATGTCTTGCAATCAAGCTCTCTTCTGCCTTTACACTCTACGCACGATTTCCGACCGTGCTGAGAGAACCTTTGAGCGCCTCCGTTACTCTTTGGGAGGCGACCGCCCCAGTCAAACTGCCCACCTGACAGTGTCCCAATACCTGATTCAAGGTATCTGGTTAGAATCTCAGTACTACAAGGGTGGTATCCCAAGGATAGCTCCACCGAGACTGGCGTCCCGATTTCATAGCCTCCCACCTATCCTGTACATGTAGCACCAAAATTCAATGTCAAGCTACAGTAAAGCTCCATGGGGTCTTTCCGTCCTGTCGCAGGTACCCGGCATCTTCACCGGGATTACAATTTCACCGAGTCTGTTGTTGAGACAGTGCCCAAATCGTTACGCCTTTCGTGCGGGTCGGAACTTACCCGACAAGGAATTTCGCTACCTTAGGACCGTTATAGTTACGGCCGCCGTTTACTGGGGCTTAAGTTCACTGCTTCGGATAAATCCTAACAGATCCCCTTAACCTTCCAGCACCGGGCAGGCGTCAGCTCCTATACATCGTCTTGCGACTTAGCAGAAACCTGTGTTTTTGGTAAACAGTCGCTTGGGCCTATTCTCTGCGGCCACCTCGGGCGTTAACCCTAACGTGGCACCCCTTCTCCCTAAGTTACGGGGTCATTTTGCCGAGTTCCTTAACAACAGTTCTCTCGCTGGCCTTAGGATACTCTCCTCACCCACCTGTGTCGGTTTGCGGTACGGGCACCTTTAATCTCGATAGAAACTTTTCTCGACAGTGTGAAATCAGCTACTTCGCTACTTAATTTCGCTCCCCATCGTACCCCAGCATTATCATGGCGGATTTGCCTACCTTGACTGCCTCAGTACTTAGCCACACATAACCAACAGTGTGGTTAGCTTATCCTACTGTGTCATTCCATCTCTCAAACGATTATCGGTGGTACAGGAATCTCAACCTGTTGTCCATCACCTACGCCTTTCGGCCTCGGCTTAGGTCCCGACTAACCCAGGGCGGACGAACCTTCCCCTGGAAACCTTGGGTTTACGGCCCGTGGGATTCTCACCCACGTCTCGCTACTCATGCCAACATTCTCACTCCTATACTGTCCACACGTCCTTACGGTCATGCTTCAGCCTGCATAGGAAGCTCCCCTACCTATCATAAATGATATCGTAGCTTCGGTAGTAAGTTTTAGCCCCGGTAATCTTCGGCGCAGGATCACTCGACCAGTGAGCTATTACGCACTCTTTAAATGAGTGGCTGCTTCTAAGCCAACATCCTGGTTGTCTATGCAATCCCACATCCTTTACCACTTAACTTACATTTAGGGACCTTAGCTGACGATCTGGGCTGTTGCCCTCTCGACTATGAATCTTATTACCCACAGTCTGACTCCCAAGTATAAAATAACGGCATTCGGAGTTTGATAATCTTCGGTAAGCGCAATGCCCCCTAGGATATTCAGTGCTCTACCTCCGTATTTCTCA
>NZ_JAIXHU010000081.1:0-1911 GCF_025671395.1 Paraclostridium sp. AKS73
TTTAATTCTTTAAAAAAGAATTTATATAATTAACCTACTGTTTAATTTTCAAAGTTCATTTTTGTTTTGCCCTTTTCTTAAGGACAAGTAATACTATACCACCTTAATTTAACATCGTCAATACTTTTTTTAATTTAATTTTATTTTTTTAATTTTCTCTAAAAAAACTCTAGAATTTCAGTTCTTTACCTACCTACTCCCCTTAATATAAAAAATATAGTATGTAAAAGTTAACGAAGTGTAGATGTAAAATCTGTAGCTACATTTCAAAGCATCTTCTCAGCTTTGTGTCGCAAAGATTTTACATCTACACTTCGTGGTCTATTACTTTACATAATATGTTTTTTTCATCCTATTCTATTCAAATATTTTATATTCATTGTATAAAGGATATTTATTTGTTAAAGCTACCACCTTTTCTCTAGCTTCTTCTTCTTTATTATAAGTTAAACATAAATCTATAGCCTCTGCTATATCTTTCATATCTTCTTCTTTCATACCTCTTGTTGTTACAGCTGGAGTCCCTAATCTTATACCACTAGTAACAAAAGCTCCATTTGGATCAAAAGGTATTGTATTTTTATTAGCTGTTATATACGCTTCATCTAATCTTTTTTCGGCTTCTTTTCCAGTTATATTTTTATTAGTTAAGTCTAATAAAATTAGATGATTATCAGTTCCACCTGTTACTAACTCAAATCCTCTATTCATTAATTCTTCTGCTAATTTCTTAGCATTTTTTATAACTTGAGATTGATATTCTTTAAACTCTGGCTCTAAAGCTTCTTTAAACGCTACAGCTTTAGAAGCTATTATATGTTCTAATGGACCACCTTGAGTTCCTGGGAATATAGCTTTATCTATAGCTTTTGCATATTTTTCTTTACAAAGGATTACTCCTCCTCTAGGCCCTCTTAAAGTTTTATGAGTCGTAGTAGTTACAAAATCAGCGACCTCACATGGGTTTTGATGAAGTCCAGCCGCTACAAGTCCTGCTATGTGAGCCATATCTACCATAAGCATAGCACCTACTTCGTCAGCTATTTCTTTAAACTTTTTAAAATCTATTTCTCTAGGATATGCACTAGCTCCCGCTACTATTAACTTAGGTTTTATTTCATGTGCCTTTGTTCTTATATCATCATAGTCTATTCTTCCATCTTTAAGGTCTACACCATACTCTGTAAATTCAAAATATTGTCCTGATATATTTGCAGGAGACCCATGAGTTAAGTGCCCACCTTGAGATAAATTCATCCCCATAACCTTATCCCCTGGTTTTAATATTGAAAATATACACCCATATTTGCATTAGCCCCAGAATGAGGTTGAACGTTAGCATGTTCTGCCCCAAATATTTTTTTTAATCTTTCAATAGCTAACGTTTCTACTTCATCTATATACTCGCACCCTCCATAATATCTTTTCCCCGGGTACCCTTCTGCATATTTGTTAGTTAAATGGCTTCCCATAGTTTCCATAACTGCCATAGATACTATATTTTCTGATGCTATTAACTCTATATTCCTTTGTTGTCTTTCTAATTCTCGTTGCATACTTTCATAAATCTCTTTATCTGTTCTCTTTAAGTTTTTGAACATTTACCTCATCCCTTCTTTTTATAAATATGTATTATTAAAAGCTAATTTAAATTGGAGAAATCTTAATATTTATATATTCGCTTGTACACTTTTATATACCCAATTTTCATAACTTTACAATAATTAATATTATTTAATTTAAATAGTCCCCTTCTAAATTTCCGTTAAATATTTACCCTAAAATATATTGATAAATTATTTTGTTTTATGTATATTTATACACCAGGTTATAATAAAATGTCAAATTTTTCTGTTAACTTAATAATTCTTTCAATAAAAAATAAAAAAACCGTCTATATGAATCATGATA
>NZ_JAIXHU010000083.1:0-1079 GCF_025671395.1 Paraclostridium sp. AKS73
TTTAGTAATTTTAGCTTCTTTTTATATGGAATTTTTCTATTCAGACAAGATAGTAGAAATTTCTTTGCAGGTATTTTATTAACTTTTGGTTCTTTAGGATTTTTATTTTTATTAGTTATGTATTTATCAGATAGATTCGATACAATCAGGTTACTAAGTATTTTGCAGTTTATGCAGTCATACCATTATCTATAATTGTGATTGGTTTTTTTCTTATAAAAAATGGATATATAATGAAGCACAAAGAAGGTAGACGTTTAGCAAATTTACTATCCTTAATTTTAGGAGTAAATATTTTACTTATAGTTTCTTTAAGCTTACTTTTAATATTTCACGGATCTAAGTTAAATACCTATGCATATGCAACTATACTTACAATAATTTTGTTGGCAATATATTTTGGATTTTTATTCTTTAGTTACTTAGTTTACTCATATGCTTATCAAATGCTACCTGTAAATAAAAATTTAGACTATGTAATAGTCTTAGGGTCAGGTCTTATAGGAGATAAGGTTCCCCCTTTGTTAAAAAGCAGGCTTGATAAAGGTATTGAAATTTATAGTCAACAATTATCAAAAGGAAATCACACAAAAATAGTTGTATCAGGTGGTCAAGGTTCTGATGAGATAGTTCCTGAGGCTGTTGCTATGAAAAAATATCTTGTATCACAAGATATACCCGAGTTAGATATTTTAGTTGAAGATAAATCTACTACTACTTATGAAAACATGAAATTTTCAAAGAGTATAATGGATAACATATCTAAAAGTTTCTCATGTATATTTGTTTCAAATAATTATCATGTTTTCAGAGCATCAATTTATGCAAGAAAAGCGGGATTAAAAGCAAATGGAGTTGGAGCGCCTACTGCATTTTACTTTTTACCTAGTGCATTAATTCGTGAATATATAGCGATTATAATGCTTTATAAAAAAATCAACTTACTAGTATTGCATTTATCTTTCTAATAGTTTCATATTCTTTTGTACCTTTTCTTTATACTCTATAAATAAAAAAGATAGATTTGAAATTTCAAATCTATCTTTTTTATTTATAGAGTATAAAGAAAAGGTACAAAA
>NZ_JAIXHU010000084.1:0-983 GCF_025671395.1 Paraclostridium sp. AKS73
GCTCAGCTAATCATTATCTGAATATCTGGCTTGGTTGTTTGTGTTTAATTCTTTAAAAAGAATTTATATAATTAACCTACTGTTTAATTTTCAAAGTTCTTAAATGTGTTTAAGTATATTTCTTAGATGGTAGCGGTAACAGGAGTCGAACCTGTGACCTTTCGGGTATGAACCGAACGCTCTAGCCAACTAAGCTATACCGCCACAGTTATATAAATGGTGCCCAGAGGCGGAATCGAACCACCGACACGGGGATTTTCAGTCCCCTGCTCTACCGACTGAGCTATCTGGGCATTTCTGGTGGGCCTAGCTGGACTCGAACCAGCGACCTCACGCTTATCAGGCGTGCGCTCTAACCACCTGAGCTATAGGCCCCCAATTGGTCGAGGTGGAGGGACTCGAACCCCCGGCCCCATGGTCCCAAACCACGTGCGCTACCAAACTGCGCTACACCTCGATATAATCTTATTTATATAATTGTTTTAGTGGCAGGGGTGGAGGGACTCGAACCCCCGGCGCACGGTTTTGGAGACCGACGCTCTACCAACTGAGCTACACCCCTATGCATTTTTTGGTGGACCTTCAGGGACTCGAACCCCGGACCTACCGGTTATGAGCCGGGCGCTCTAACCAACTGAGCTAAAGGTCCACATTATTGGTCGAGGTGGAGGGACTCGAACCCCCGGCCCCATGGTCCCAAACCACGTGCGCTACCAAACTGCGCTACACCTCGTCAATTATTGGCGGAGAAGGAGGGATTCGAACCCTCGCACCGGTTAACCCAGCCTAATCCCTTAGCAGGGGATCCTCTTGAGCCACTTGAGTACTTCTCCATATTAATTTGGCGGAGAGGGTGGGATTCGAACCCACGGCCCCTTTCGGAGTCACTGGTTTTCAAGACCAGCTCCTTAAACCACTCGGACACCTCTCCATTGGTGATCCATCCGCGACTCGAACGCGGGACACCCTGATTAAAAGTCAGG
>NZ_JAIXHU010000085.1:0-846 GCF_025671395.1 Paraclostridium sp. AKS73
AGTCAAGTAAGTATTTTTGCAATCTTCGTTTTGTCTAGTGTCTATTGTGAATTTTATCTGATATATCATTTTTATACTATCTATCTTTGTTTTTGTATCTTCTTATTTTGTTTTTGTATCTTCTATTTTATTTTTCGTGTCATCAACTTTATTATTAACTTTATCTTTTGTATTGTTTATATTTTTATCTATTTGATTAACTTTATCTTTTGCATTATTTACATCTTTATCTGCTTTATTTATTTTATCACTTACTTTATCCTTTGCACTATCTGCTTTATTTTTTGCTGTGATTAACTTATCTGATGCTGAATTAACTTTATCTGTAGCATTATCTATTTTAGAATTCACTTTATGTCTAGCTGAATCAACATCTCCTCTAGCACTACTTATTTTGCTATTTGCATCATTAATTTTAGAGTCTAATCCTGCAGTTAAATCTCCTGCTGAATCCAAGGCATTATTTGCATCTTTTAATGTATCCTTAGCCGAATCAACTTTATCAGAAAAACTATGTGCAAACTCAGTTAAAGAACTTATATGAGAATCTGTATCAAGCTCATCAAATTTATCTCTTATTTTTCCTGCCACATCAATATCCACGCTACTTTCCTGTGTAGTCGTTTTTTCTTCCTTTTTTCTTTTATATTATCATTTGAACAACCTGTTAAAATCATAGTTGAAATTAATGCAGTCATCAAAATTAATCTCTTTTTCATAGTTGCCTCCTTGTTTACTTAGAATTCTAACCTTTTACTATTTATTATTTACTATATTTTTTAATTTTGTATACAATAAATTAATTTATTTTATTATTTTTTGTTGCTACTAAAAAGTTCGATTTTT
>NZ_JAIXHU010000086.1:0-832 GCF_025671395.1 Paraclostridium sp. AKS73
AGCTGCTCTACCGTTGAGCCACACTAGCATATTGGCGGGAATAACAGGACTCGAACCTGTGACCCATTGATTAACAGTCAATTGCTCTACCAACTGAGCCATATTCCCGCGTATTTAATTATTTTGGCGACCTGGAAGGGACTCGAACCCTCGACCTCCAGCGTGACAGGCTGGCATTCTAACCAGCTGAACTACCAGGCCGCAATTGGTGGGACTAACAGGGCTCGAACCTGTGACCCCCTGCTTGTAAGGCAGGTGCTCTCCCAGCTGAGCTATAGTCCCATATTTATTCTGGAGCGGGTGAAGGGGATCGAACCCTCACAGCCGGCTTGGAAGGCCGGAACTCTACCATTGAGCTACACCCGCATATTTAATTGGTGACCCATAGGGGAATCGAACCCCTGTTACCGCCGTGAAAGGGCGGTGTCTTGACCGCTTGACCAATGGGCCTTATAAAATTTTAATGGTTGCGGAGGCAAGACTCGAA
Source organism: Paraclostridium sp. AKS73 (assembly GCF_025671395.1). Classification (NCBI taxonomy): domain Bacteria; kingdom Bacillati; phylum Bacillota; class Clostridia; order Peptostreptococcales; family Peptostreptococcaceae; genus Paraclostridium; species Paraclostridium sp. AKS73. The sequence goes on from NZ_JAIXHU010000086.1 coordinate 488, forward strand.
CTTGCGACCTTCGGGTTATGAGCCCGACGAGCTGCCAACTGCTCCACCCCGCGATGTTTTATTAAAATGGTGCCGAAGACCGGAATCGAACCGGTACGAGAGGTAAGTCCCGCAGGATTTTAAGTCCTGTGCGTCTGCCAGTTCCGCCACTTCGGCATTCAATTTTTATGGAGGCGACACCCAGATTCGAACTGGGGATCAAGGAGTTGCAGTCCACTGCCTTACCACTTGGCTATGTCGCCTTATTGGGGTGGATAATGAGAGTCGAACTCACGACCTCCAGAGCCACAATCTGGCGCTCTAACCAACTGAGCTATACCCACCATATATTGGTCGAGGTGGAGG
>NZ_JAIXHU010000087.1:0-617 GCF_025671395.1 Paraclostridium sp. AKS73
AAGTTAATTTCTGTCATTTTTAATATATTGCTATTTGAAATTTCCTTAACTACAATTATCTTGAGTACGTTAAGGAGGTGTTTAATTGAAAAGTATATCTAGGTTTAATGTATTTAAAAAAGTATTATTAGTTATCTGTGCTTGCATGCTTGTATATAATGGTTTCAATTACTCTATTGCTTTAATTGGTATAATGAACCTTTTAATTGGTTTTATATTTTCTTGTGAAACTTATTTTGCTTATAAGGATTCTGGAAAATTAGATTTTAAGTCTTTTACTTTTGCTCTAGTATGTATAGTTACTGGATTGATTTCTATTTTTTACTACTAGTGTTCTAATTACTATAGTGCTTGTCCATTTTTCAATATATTTTATTTAGTTTTAAATCTTATATAATTTCATATAAGTATATAGAGGTGATTTATATTGAAACGTGCAACAAATACTTATACTTTATCTAAACGTTTTTCATTATCTTCTATGTTATCAATCATTGCTTTAATCTTAATTTGCATTGATATATTTGCTGATATTATTATTTTAAGTATTATAGGCTTATTGACTATTGGATGTATCAGCCTATATGATACGATACATAACTATAAGCTTTATAGTA
>NZ_JAIXHU010000088.1:0-525 GCF_025671395.1 Paraclostridium sp. AKS73
AGCGGCCGTCGAAGGTGAAACCAATGACTGGGGTGAAGTCGTAACAAGGTAGCCGTATCGGAAGGTGCGGCTGGATCACCTCCTTTCTAAGGAGTAATTGCCTACTGTTTAATTTTGAGAGTTTTCAATTTTTTGAAAAAATCTTAAAAAATATTGACGAAATTATATTAAAATGGTAATATATTTTTGTCCAAAAAGCGAATATGGGGGTGTAGCTCAGCTGGGAGAGCACTTGCCTTGCACGCAAGGGGTCAGGAGTTCGATCCTCCTCATCTCCACCATATTGAACTTTTAGCAACGGGATATGAGCTATATTAGCGAATAGACGTTGGCGATGTATTTTAGTACTTTGAAAACTGCATAACATTTAGTGATGATTAAATAAACCAATTATAAGAGAAGAAAACTCTTTAAAAAATAACACTCTAATAACTGGTCAAGTTATTAAGGGCGCAGGGCGGATGCCTTGGCACTAAGAGCCGATGAAGGACGCGATAAGCTGCGATAAGCTTCGGGGAGTTGCAC
>NZ_JAIXHU010000089.1:0-492 GCF_025671395.1 Paraclostridium sp. AKS73
AACGAAGAGAGTTGGAAAGCTCCGCTATAAAGTGTAATAGCCACGTAGTTGAAACGAGAAGACTTTAGATGTGATCCAGAGTACCACGGGACACGTGAAACCCTGTGGGAAGCAGGAGGGACCATCCTCCAAGGCTAAATACTACTTAGTGACCGATAGCGCATAGTACCGTGAGGGAAAGGTGAAAAGAACCCCGGGAGGGGAGTGAAATAGAACCTGAAACCCTGCGCTTACAAGCTGTGGAAGCACTTTATATGTGTGACCGCGTACTTTTTGTAGAACGGGCCAACGAGTTACGATAGTAAGCTAGGTTAAGTACTTAAGGTATGGAGCCGTAGTGAAAGCGAGTCTTAAATGGGCGTTAAGTTTGCTGTCGTAGACCCGAAACCGAGCGACCTATCCATGAGCAGGATGAAGCGAAAGTAAAATTTCGTGGAGGTCCGAACCCACGAGCGTTGAAAAGCTCGGGGATGACTTGTGGATAGCGGTGAA